>CAZBMU010000075.1:0-6267 GCA_964493175.1 uncultured Clostridium sp. | reverse complement strand
CAGTTTATAGATAAAAATCAACCACTCAATTTAGAAGATAAAAGAGTGTTTTTTTTCGCAAAAAAGCCTGACGGAAACTTAATTTTTAATCGTTGTGAAATTGTCGATGAAAATGATGGAAAAATAAATCTTGCTCTTACTTCTCAAATGTCGATTGTTGATGGAATAATGCAAGATTGCGAGTTCGATATAATAGCGACAGATCTTGCAAGATTAAAGGTAAAAGGCTTAATTTTAGAAATTGAAAAATGTACGGATTTTGATTCAGCAACAGAAAGCACGTCAGAATTCACAGCACTGGAAGAAGCCATTACTGGATATGAAGGAGCAAGTGATACAATTAACGCTCATGTTGCGAATAAAAATAATCCGCATGAAGTTACTACCGCGCAGATTGGAGCTGTTCCATATGAAGTAAAATACAATGCTGATTTCGATGATATGACAACACCAGGATTTTACACAATGATAAATGGCGACAACTCACCAACATATATCGGCAATTTTAGTTTGATCGTAAACAAAGCAGATACAAATGATCGTGTACAACAAATTGCAGTAAGCGAAAATTGGGGTGAAGTATATTTACGACAATATGAGGAGTTTGGCTTTTGGAGTCCTTGGGCAAGTTTTTCAATGGATAGTCATAGACACGCAGCGAGCCATATTACAAGTGGAACTTTACCAATTGCAAGGGGCGGTACAAATGCCACAAGTGCTAGCACCGCTTTATCCAATTTAGGTGGAGTGCCTACAACCAGAACAATAAATTCAAAGGCATTATCAAGTAATATTACACTTAGTGCCTCCGATGTAGGAGCAGCCGAAAGCAATCACACTCATTCTACGAGTGATATTACAAGTGGAACTTTACCAATTGCAAGAGGCGGTACAAATGCCACAAGTGCCAGCACCGCTTTATCCAATTTAGGTGGAGTTCCTACAACCAGGACGATAAATTCAAAGGCATTATCAAGTAATATTACACTCAATGCATCTGATGTAGGAGCTGCCCCATATGAAGTAAAATTTGAGGAAGATTTTAATAACATGAAAACCCCAGGGCTTTACACGATGGTAATGTGCGATAATTCGCCACCAGGAGGTACAAGCCACAGTTTGCTTGTTAACAAATCATATGATGAAGGCGATTTTGTACAACAAATTGCAATAGAGGAATCAACTTATGATGTATATATGCGATATTGTAGTAACACTTCTTGGAGTAACTGGAAACTATTTTCAATGGGTGGCCATAGCCACTCAATAAGTGATATAACCAGTGGAACTCTACCGATAAATATGGGTGGCACAGGAGCAACGGTAGCAAGTGATGCTTTATCTAATTTAGGTGGAGTTAATTTTTCCAATATAGTACAACAAACGATATATGTACCAGAACGCCCAAAAATTCCAAGCAAAGGTTTTAATATCGTAAGCTTTACAAATCCATTTAGAGGCAACACTACAGATAAGATTTTAGGAGTGACTTCATGTCATATCAGTGGTAGACCAACTGCCGAAGGAACTGGAACTAGCTACAGTATGCATTTAGTAGCAGAACCACAATTTAGTAGTAGTAATGCTGTAGGATATATTTTGATTTACAATCCTAATACATCTGATCTATACGTAACAAGTGATTCTTATATTGTGGTGTCAAGTGTAAAACCATAAAATTGCACTTAATGCAACAATGAAATTAAATTTTAACTTAATTTAGGGGGAGATAATTTATGGCAAAAATAGCAATAGATGCAGGTCACGGCTTATATACTGAAGGTAAGCGGTGCTTAAAATCATTGGATCCAAGCGAAACAAGAGAATGGCAACTCAATGAACGAGTTGCCAGATATGTAACTAGTTATTTGCAAAAAAGTGGTCATCAAGTAAGACGTTTGGATGATATAACAGGTAAAACGGATGTACCGCTTAAAACCAGAACAAACACAGCTAATAGTTGGGGCGCTGATTTTTGCGTTTCGATTCATCACAACGCTGGAATAAATGGAGGCTCTGGAGGTGGTGTAGTTTCGATAGTTTACTTAAAAGTCGGAGCAACTACAAAAAAGCTCCAATCTGAAATTTACAACAATGTAATAGCTCAAACTGGACTCAAAGGAAACAGAGCAGAACCGTTAACTTCAATGAATTTACATATGTGCAGGGAAACCAAGATGCCAGCGGTTTTACTTGAATGTGGATTTTTAGATTCATCGACCGATGTTCCGATTATTTTAACGGACGATTTTGCAAGAAAATGCGCTTTAGGTATAGCCAAAGGCCTTGTAGCAGTAGCAGGTGGACAAATAGCTGAAGAGGCACCTAAAGTTCAAAATACTCCAACTGAAGCAAAATATTACGTACAAGTTGGAGCATATTCTCAAAAGGAAAATGCCGAAAAACAATTGGAAATTGCAAGAAGTGTTGGATTTTCAGATGCCTTTATTAAAGAATTATAAAAAAATAGCTATTGACAAAAAGGGAATTTATGGTATAATAAAGAAAAAATTTAGTCTTATTAAGTATTATCATAGAAAAAGTAGCTTCAACTTTTGAGGCTACTCTTTCTTTTTGCTTAAAAAATTAATTAAATCTAAAAAGGAGATATTATGTCAAACAATATTTTTGGAATTGTAGCTTTTTCAATTTTAGTTGAAGCAATCGTCACCTACGTAAACCAGTTTTTTGTAGATGGGTTTTTTTCGTGGAAAATGCTTTTAGCACTTATCTTAGGAATCTTAGTGGCAATAGCTTATAACTTGGACTTACCTGCACACTTTAATTTAAATTCAAAAATTCCCTATGTTGGATGCATTCTAACAGGAATTCTAATTTCCAGAGGATCAAACTACGCCTACGATTTACTAGGGAAATTAACTCAATTGTAATAAAAGCTCCCACTATGGAGAGCTGCCACTAAATTAACCTTATTCAGATTTTACAGACTTTTCTAATATTGGCACTAATAGTTTTAAGTCTTCTTCGGACATAGATTTTAAAGCATTTATACCTTTTTGTACAAGCTCTGGTGCTTCTATTTCATCTTCAAAAAATAATGACGGTGAAATTTCGAAAAAATCACAAATATTAAAAAATTCTTTTAAAGACGGAATCATTTTACAAGAAGATATGAGTTGTATGTAATTACCACTATGTCCTAACTCAAAGCTCATCTTTTGTTCTGAGATTCCTTTTTTCATCCTTAATTTAGTTATTCTATCGGCTACAAATTTACAATTCATTATATTTGCCTCCTATACTTTAATGGTAAAATAATAAATTTAAAATATATGTAGACGACAAATATATAATATGATATAATATATAGCTGATAACTATATATTGTGAAATTTTGCTTTAAAAATACAGGAAAAACAAAAAGCTCCCTGAAAGGGAGCAAGGAATACAAAAAGTTTAATTGTTAGATTTTATATCATTTATTACTTGCTGAATATGTGAAACAACTTCTAAAGATAAATCTGAAACCTCAATGTACTTTTTATCATCTCGACCTAAGATATAATCAGTTGAAACATTAAAGAAATCACACACCTGAATTAAAGTATCTATTGACGGAAGTATATTATCATTTTCCCAGTTCGACACTGTTTGTTTAGTTAAGCCGAGTTTTTTGGCAAGTTGAGTTTGAGTAAGATTATAAGCTTTTCTTAGACTCTCTAGTCTCTTACAAAACATAGTAATACCTCCCTTTTAGTCAATACTACTATGCGACAGAATGGATACAAAAATACTAAAGTATTGAAATATTTGACGAGCGATGTTATCATCAGGATATATAAATAGAAATTTAGAAGAGGTGTAAATCAATCATGGTGGAAAAAATCTGTTGCATTATAGGCAAGAAAACTTTGACAAAGGAAGAATTAAAAAAAACTAAAAATTTTTTATTGACAGCTCTTGAACATTTGATAGAGAATAATTGTAATCACTTTATTATTGGAACTACAACCGAAACTGATATTTTAGCAGCTGAACTTATCGCTTCACTAAAAGATAAAAATCCAAATGTGGTTTTAGAATTAGCTGTGCAAAATGAAGCTATGATTTGTTTAGCACCAAATGAAATAAAATTACTTTTCTTTAAAAATAAAATTGATTTAGTTCACATCGAACAAAAGGAACATAATTACGCAGAGGAAAAAGAATGTTATAAATGTACAATTGATCGTTCTGATGTCGTAGTCATAATCTGCAATGAAAACATAAATATTGATATTGACGAAAAATTGACTTACACAAATAATCAAAATAAAAGAATTGTTACAATTATTGTGTGACAATAAACTTAAGTGTTATTTTCCAACGGAAAAAACGAGATGAATTTTTTTATTTTTCTCCATAGAACATTGTGAGTAAGCTTTATTTTAAAAATTATCAAAAAGAGGGTTTAAAATAATGCGAAGATATATACATACTCAAAAAGAACTAGGAGAAAATTTAAGATTTATTCGAGAAAGACTTGATTTAACACAAGAAGATTTAGCAAGAATTTTATGTATTGATAGGTCTACTTATGCATATTACGAAACTGGAAAAACATTACCCAGTATTCTTTACCTTATTAAAATATCTGAAAATTTAGAAATAGATTTTTTAGATTTCATTTGTAAAATGATATAAAAGAAGTGAAGTAACAGCGCAAAAAATAAAGCTTACTCACTCATTTAGAGTAACCTTTATTTAATTTATAATTTAGATATATTGGGGGGCTAGAACTATGATTGATTTCACTATTGAATTTCAAAAACTTATTGAAGACAGGCTTGAAGATATAATTGATGAGATAACTGAAAAAGATGCAGATTATGCAAGGTATAGAATGTATCTAAAAGAAAATCACGAAAAGGCTAAAGAGATAATATTTAGTTTGCCTACAGAAGATATGGTACTTATGAATGAATATGAAGCCAATTTCGTTTTAAAAAACTCTGTTGAACGTAAAGAATTTTATTATCGAGGGTATAAAGATTGCATTAAATTATTAAAATGTCTCGGTATGATATCAATTTAAAATTTGTAATATTGTTAAAAAAACAAGATTAATTTAACTTGAAATTTATAATCTATGGAAATTTTAATGTTTTAATTTTTTATAATTTTAACAATAAGTGTTTATTTAAATTCACACTTTTATCTCGTGTGGAGATTTTAAAATAGAGGCGTCAAAAGCATTGTTTTGAAAAAATTGCCATGATATAATACAAGTGTTCGACACCAGTTCGACAATAATTTTAACACTAATTGGAGGAATTGTTATGGTAAAAAAAATATTAAGTTTAAGTCTAATTACATTATTCTTATTTCAAGCAGTTCATTTTAATGTTTGTACATCTTACGCATGGAGTTTTGGAAATAAAGAACCAGAAAATAAAGCAAATGTCTGTGAAAAATTGAATAGTTGTGGTGGAAACCTAGAAAACTTAAATTGTGCAATAAGCTATTTAAAAAAATTATTACCAACAACTAGTTTTCAAAAAATGGACAAAGTTGGTAAAAAATGTGAATATAAAGTATTTCTTTGGGACTATATAAGTGTAGGAGAATTTCCTAGAAATATAGGTAGACTTTTAAATGATGCACAAAAAGGATATATTCGTGCAGATGCAGCTGGAAATGTTACGAATGAAATAGGTGGACTATTTAAAATAGATGCAGATGCTAGTAGGGAAGTTTTATTAAAAATTTTAAAAGACAACTAATATATAAAATTAAGTGAAACTCAATTAAATGAAATGATTAGAAACATTATATCGGATATAGAATGTGACAAAACTGCTGCTAATACTGGTGGCTTGGTAGGAGGAGTTATAGGAGCAGCAGCTGGGGCTGGTTTTGCCAAATTATTAGCATATGCCGCATTGGGAACCTTTGGCAGTTTAGCTATTGGTGCTGTAGGTTTAGGTGGTATATGTTATTCTGCGGTATCTTGGTGGAATAGTTCTAATAGAAATAAACAAATAGAAACGCATAGAATAGAAATAGAAAATTATGCAGATGCTTTAAAACAGCTTTTAGGGCATGTGCAAAAAGGGAATTGGAAATATGCAGATTCAGTATTGGCACAGCTAAATTTTGATCCAAAAGATTATGGTACCAGTGTGACAATGACAAATAGTGGAATTAAATATTCAAAATTATTAGAAAAAGAATTTAATAAAAAGTTTAAGGAACTTGAAAATGATTTAACGAAATATGTAAAAAATGAAAATAAAGTATTACTACTATTGGAGTGGCTTGGAGAAA
>CAZBMU010000074.1:0-6358 GCA_964493175.1 uncultured Clostridium sp. | reverse complement strand
ATTACATAATCTAATATGTTTTCAGATAACACTTGAAATAGCCATTTTCCATCGGGTATTATTATGTTATATGTGTTTAAATAATTTATTTAATTATTTAATTTTTTAATTTTTTTACTTATTATTAGTTTATTGCAAATAAATTTATCTAAATTTCTTTTAGTTTTATTAGCCATTTTATTTGCTTTTTTATCAGAAATTTCTTCCTCTACTGATATAGGTAATAATATTTTATCATTTTCAATTTTTATTAAATTTAACAAATTATAAAAACCATTAGGCTTGTCAGTTTCTTGAACAAAATACAAAAAATCACTCCCTTATACTTTTATTTAAGTATATGTTAGTGATTTTTGTTTATGCTAAATAATTATATCTCTTTTTAAAAGATTGTTTTTTATTATTCCTATTCCAATAAAGTTATTATTATTGTATATTCTATAAACATTATCAGGTTTTTTATATGTTAATTGGACCCCATTTAATAAACATTGAAGTTTTTTTGTTTCTATATCTATTTGAGGTTTATTTTTAAATAATTTTTCAATAGTAATTATGTTTTTTTCTATGTCTTGTTTTCCATTTAATTTATTAATGTCAACAGATTCATAAATATTGAAATCTCCTACTTTTGTTCTATTAAGTTCACACATAAAGCCGAACTGTATTTAATTTTTTTGCTATATCTTCACATAAGCTTCTAATATATGTACCTTTTGAACAACTAACTTCAAATTCAATTTGATTTTCTTCTTTATATATTTTTATTAATTTAATATTATATATTTCAATATTTCTTGGTTTAATATCTATTTTTTGTCCTTTTCTTGCATATTCATAAAGTTTTTTACCATTAACTTTAATTGCAGAATATATTGGCGGTATTTGTTCTTGTTTTCCAATAAAGGTATTTAAAACATTTTTAACTATTTTCTGTTGCTTAGATTTTTCAGGTATTATATTTTCTTCTACCACTTCGCCTTCTATATCTGCAGTTGATGTTTTTATGCCTAATTGAAGCTTAACTTGATATGTTTTATCATGATTTATTAAATATTTAGAACATAATGTACCATTACCAATTAAAAGTGGCAACACTCCAGTTGCCATTGGATCTAATGTACCTGTATGTCCTACTTTTTCATCACATATTTTTTTTATTTTATAAACAATATCGTGAGATGTAAAACCTTTTGGTTTATTTATAACAATAATTCCATTCATTATATTCTCCAAAATCTGCCAAAAAGGTCAATCCCTCTTGGCAATTTTTCTAATTTCTTTTAATAATTTTTCTTTAACTTCTTTCACATTTCCCTGTATTAATGCTCCAGCTGCTCTTGGGTGTCCTCCACCACCAAACATCAAACATACATCAGATACATTCACATATTCACTTGAACGCAATGATGCTTTGTAATAATCTTCATTATCTTTTTGTCTAATAAATATAGAAACTTCAACTCCTTCTATATCTCTTCCTATTTCTACTAAGCCTTCATGGTCTCCTGGTTCAGCATTTGCTTCTTCTTCATCTTTTGATGTTATATATGTAAATGTAACTTTTCCATTCTCTAATATTTCCATTCTTTCCATTACTTTTTTAGCTAATAGAAAATTTGCTTTTGTCATTGTTCTTAATGTTCTTTTATAAATATATGGTATATTTACACCTTTTCTTATAAGCTCAGCAGTAAATTCAAATGTTTCTGCATTTATACCTTGGTGCCTAAATCCTCCTGTATCTGTAACAATTCCAGTCATAATACATGTTCCTATATCTTTGTTGATTTCGATTCCATAATATTCGAACATTCCTGCTAAAACTTCGCTACATGCAGGTGATACAGGATTTACATAATTTATATCTCCATACATATTATTACTTCCATGATGATCTATAACAATTGTTTTTTTAGCATTTTCAAAATATTCTTTTTTAGCTAATCTTTTTATAACTGCACAGTCCACTGAGATTGCTAATTCATAATCCTTTATTTCTGAATCTATTTTTATTTTATTTACTTCTGGTAAAAAGTTATACATTCTTGGATATTCCGGTATTATAACATCTGCTTGTTTACCTAATTTTTCTATAACAAGTTTTAATGCTAAACTACTTCCAATTGCATCTCCATCAGGAGTTTCATGTGTTAAAATTACTATATTTTTTGCTTTTTTTATTTCATTTAAAATTTCATCTAATGTCATTTTATTACTCCTCTTCTTTTTTTGGTAAAATATCATTTAAAATTTTATCAATTCTTGCTCCATATTCTAAAGAATCATCAAGTTCAAATATAAGCTCAGGCGTATTACGCAAATTAATTCTTTTTGCTAATTCACTTCTAATAAATCCAGATGATTTTTTTAGTCCAGCTAATGTATTTTTTATGTTTTTTGAATTCATGATACTAACATATATTTTAGCATATTTTAAATCATTTGTAACTTTTACTTTTGTTACACTAACTAAACCTGTTACATTTGGATTTTTTAGTTCATAACTAATAATTTGACTAAGCTCTTTTCTGTATTCTTCATCAATACGACCCATTCTATTTCTATTGTCTGGCATATTACTCTCCTCCTTCAACCAAAATGAACCTGTCTCCAATGGTTGAAAAATTATCTTTTAATTTCTTCCATAATATAAACTTCAATAATGTCACCTTCTTTAATGTCATTGTAATCTTCTATTTGAATTCCACACTCAAATCCTTTTCCAACTTCTTTTACATCATCTTTAAATCTCTTTAATGTTGAAAGATGTCCTTCATGTATTACAACATTATCACGTATTACTCTTACTCCCGCATTTCTTTCTACACTTCCAGATAATACATAAGCACCAGCTATTGTTCCAACATTTGAAATCTTAAATGTTTGTCTTACTTCTGCATTTCCAATGATTTTTTCCTGGTATTTTGGTTCTAACATTCCTTTCATTGCTGCTTCTACATCTTCTATTGCTTGGTAAATTATTGAATATTGTTTTATTTCTACTTCATCTTTTTCTGCCATTTCTTTTGCTAAGTTATCTGGCCTTACATTAAATGCAATTATAATTGCATTTGATACTTTTGCAAGTGTAACATCTGATTGATTTACTCCTCCAGTTGCACTATGAATAACTTTTACTTTTACTTCTTCATTTTCTAGTTTTTCTAACGATTGTTTTACAGCTTCTACAGAACCTTGTACATCCGCTTTTACAATTAAGTTTAATACTTTTAAGTTTCCTTCTTCCATTTGACTAAATAAATTGTCTAATGTAACTTTTGTTACATTATTTATCGCTTTTTCTCTAGCCTGATTCTTTCTTCTTTCTATTAAATGTTTTGCCATTTTTTCATTTTTTACTTCGTAGAATGTTTCTCCTGCTTCTGGTACTTCTGTTAGTCCCATTATTTCTACTGGTGTAGATGGCCCTGCTGATTTTACAATTTTACCTTTATCATCTTTCATTGCTCTTATTCTACCAATTGAAGAACCTACAACTATTGTATCTCCTACATCTAAAGTTCCTCTTTGTACAAGCATTGTAGCTATTGCTCCTTTTGCTTTATCTAATCTTGCTTCTATAACAGCTCCTTTAGCTTGCTTTTTAGGATTTGCTTTTAATTCTAATACATCTGCTTGTAATAATACCATCTCTAGCAATTGGTCAATATTTTCACCTTTCTTTGCTGAAATTGGTACATATATTGTATCTCCTCCCCATTCTTCTGGTACTAACTCATATGTCATTAATTCTTGTTTTACTTTTTCTATATTACTGTCTGGTAAATCTATTTTATTTATTGCTACAATAATTGGTATTCCTGCAGATTTTGCATGATTAATTGCCTCTACAGTTTGTGGTTTTACACCATCATTTGCTGCAACAACAAGTATAGCTATATCTGTTATTTGTGCACCTCTAGCACGCATTGCAGTAAATGCCTCATGTCCTGGTGTATCTAAAAATGTTATATATCTATCATTTACTTTAACTTTATATGCACCAATCGCTTGTGTAATTCCTCCTGCTTCACCTTCAATTACATTTGTTTTTCTAACTGCATCTAAAAGTGATGTTTTACCATGGTCAACATGACCCATTACAACAATAACAGGTGGTCTAGTTGTTAAGTCTTCTTCTTTATCTTCAGAATCATCAAATAATATATCTTCTTCTGTAACAGTCTCTTTTTTGATAGCTGTAATTCCAAATTCTTGAGCAATTAGGAAAGCTGTATCAAAATCTACTTCTTGATTAATTGTTGCCATTATTCCATATCCTAAAAGTTTTTTAATAACATCTGCTGTTGTTTTTTTCATTTCAGCAGCAAAATCTTTTACTGTAATACTTTCTGGAATTTCTATTTCAGTTAATTGGAATATTTTTTGTTTTGTTCTTTTTTCTTGATTTGCACCTTTTCTTTTCTTTCCTCTTCTTCCACGTTCTGTTGTTAAATCGTAATAATCTAACATTCCACCATCTTGGTCATCAAACATATTTGATAATTTATTTGCTTGTTTTAAACCTTTTAGTTTTCCTTCATCAAAATCATTTCCACCATGGTTTCTTCTAGATTTTGATTTTTTTGTTGTTTTATTTTCTTCAAATTTATTGTTATTTTTTTGTTTATCAATTCCTCTATTATATTCTCTAGTGTTTTCTTTTTCGATTGAATCAACAGACATTATATTTTTTATGTTTTTTTCTATTCCAACTTCATCTAGAGGCCTTTTACTAAATTTATTATTTTTATTATAATTATTATTGTTTCCAGATTTATTGCTATTATTAAACTTATTATTTTTATTATAATTATTTTTTTCATTTTTAGAAGTATTTGTTTCTTTTATTTCTGGTTTATTTTGTTGGGTAACAGGCTTTTCTTCTTTTTTAGGCTCAACTTTAGCTTTCTCCTCTTTAGGCTTTTCTGTTTTTAATCCAAATAATTCACTAACTGTCATTGGCTTATTTGGTTTATTTCTATAAACAATATTATAATCTTTATTTTGTCTTCTTTCTATAAAGCCTACATTACCTTTCTTTTCTTCTCTTTTAGCAACTTCTTTTTTCTGATTGTTTTCTTCTTCTATTATTATTTCTCTTCTAATAATAACAGGAGTACTTTCTTCTTTTTTTACTTCTTGTTTTTTTCTATTTTCTATTTCTTTTGATTGTTTATTATTTTGTTTTTTCCCCATAAAATGTTTTCTTAATTCTTCTTCTAATTTTTTTGCTTCATCATCTTCAATTCCGCTCAGATGACTTTTAGCCTCAATTTTTAAGTCTTTTGCTACTTTTAAAACTTCTTTACTGGTTAAGTCTAGCTTTTTTGCTATATCATATATTTTTATCTTACCCAATAATTTCACCCCCATTATTGATTTTTTGAATTTCGTTTGATAGATTTATCTCTTTTATACCTATTATTGCTTTATTATCTTTACCAATTGATTTACTCAGTTCTTCTATTTTTCCTTTAATAATAATTGGTACATTATATTGTTCACTTAGTTTTTTAAATTTATCTTTTGTTCTGGTAGATGCATCTTCTGCTATTATTATTAATTTAATTTTTCTTTTTTTTATTTCCTGTTCAACACTATCTGCTCCAAATGAAACTTTTCTAGCTCTTGCAGATAAACCTAACAGTCCTAATATTTTTTTATTTATCAAGTATTACACCTCTTAATTTTTCATAAATTTCCTCTGATATTTTCATATCAAATATTTTCTCTATTCTTTTTGATTTTATAAGTTTTTCTAAACAATCGATATTATCACATATATATGCACCTCTACCTTCTAGCTTTCCTGTTTTATCTATGTTTATTATATTTTCTTTATTTTTTACTATTCTAATTAAATCTTTTTTATCTTTTTTTGTATTACACCCCATACACGTTCTTTGTGGCTGTCTTTTCATAATTTGTCCCTCCTTTATTGTATATCTTAATAATTATGTTTATTCTTCCTCTCCATTTTGTGCATTCATTAACATTTCTCTAAATTGTGTTTCGGATTTTATATCTATTTTCCAATTTGTAAGTTTTGCAGCTAATCTTGCATTTTGTCCAGATTTTCCTATTGCAAGTGATAATTGATCATCAGGTACAATTACTTGTGCAAATTTTTCTTCTTCTTTAATATCAACTGCTAAAATTTTTGCTGGTAATAAGCTAGAAGCAATATATATTGATGGATCTTCGTCCCATTCTATAACATCAATTTTTTCACCATTTAATTCATTAATTACATTTTGAATTCTTACACCTTTTTGTCCAACACAAGAGCCAACTGGGTCTATATTTGGATCTGGTGAATATACTGCAACTTTACTTCTATATCCTGGATCTC
>CAZBMU010000073.1:0-6427 GCA_964493175.1 uncultured Clostridium sp. | reverse complement strand
TCCACTCATTCTTATTATTCCAATTCCTCCAATTCCGAGGAGCCGTAGATATTGATGCTATTGTACTCATATATTCTCCCTTCATTTTTGATAATTTTCAGGACTAAGTTAAAAATTATCATTGAACTAAAAAAGCCAAAGATAGAATTTACAAATATATTGTAAAATCCGACCTTTGACCTCCGATTTTATCTATTACTTATTTTTTTAATGAAACCACAATTCTTCTATATGGCTCTTCACCTATACTAGTTGTTTCAACTTTTGTATTATTCTGCAATTTACTGTGAATAATTTTTCTTTCATAAGCTTGCATTGGCTCTAATTTAACAGGCTTTCCACTTCTAATAACTGTTTTCGCTACTTTTTCAGCTAGATCTTCTAATGTTTTTTGTCTTTTTTCTTTATATCCTTCAATATCAAGTATAACTCTTACTCTTTCTTTTATTTCTTTTCCTGCAATCGCTGTTAAAATATTTTGCATTGCATATAAATTTTCTCCTCTATATCCTATTAAAAAACCTAATTCTTCTCCTTTGATATATATATTTAAACCAGTATTAGATTTTTCTATTTTATATTCCATATTTTCTGATAAATTGTTTTTTAAATCTTCTAAAAATTTTTTTACATTTTCTTCAGCTTTTTTTTGTTCTTCTTCAGAAAGAAAAATTTCTCTTTTTTGTTTATTTTCTCTATTTTTTATATCTTCTTTCATTGTTAATTCTACTTTTACAATTCTAGGTGCTAATATACTAAAAAAGCTTCTTTTATCTTCATTTTCTAATACTTTTATATCAACTTGATTTTTTGAAACTTTTAAAATTTTTAAACCTTTTTCTATTGCTTCATTTGTTGTTTTTCCTTCTGAAATAATACTATTTGCCATTTTTTGGCACCTCCCTAAAGTTTTAAAAATTTAATCTTTAATAACTTTATTTAAAACTAATCTTTCAATAATCATAAGAATATTATTAAACAACCAGTATAATGCTAATCCTAGAGGAGCAACTAATGCAATTGAAATTGACATTATTGGCATCATCCAAGACATCATTTTATTAGTTTGCATAACTGTGTCCATTTCATTTTCTTGTTTTTCTTCCTTCTCTTCTTCTCCAGTATTTCCATCAATAATTTTCTCTTTTTCTTCTTTTTGTTTTTCTTGCATTGATGTTGTTAATCTAATTGATATAAATGTTGATAAAATATACAAAATAGGTATTATATATACTGTATAGTCAGACATATTTTGTTGTGGTATTTTACTTAAATCTAATCCTAAGAAATTCATTTGAATATTTGTTTTTTCTATATATTCATCATCTGGATTATTTTCTTTTAAGAAAACATATTCTCTTATAATATCTATTTCTGGATAAACATTACTTACAGGTTTTTCTTCTTTTTTAAGTTGTTCAATATATGTATTTATATTTTCTGTAGGTATCTTTTGCATAAATGTTAATGGACTTCTTACTAAGTAAAAAATTGATAAAAGTAGTATTATTTGTATTATTCCAGTTAAACAGCCACTAAATGGATTCATATTTTCTTCTTTGTATAAATTCATCATTTCTTGATTCATTTTTTCTTGGTCATTTTTATACTTGAATTGTATTGATTTCATTTTGTCTTGAATTTTTGCACTTTTTTTCATTGTTTTCTGTTGTTTAATTGATAATGGTAATAATACTAATTTTATTAAAATTGTAAATAAAATTATTGCAAATCCATAATTATTAACTAACATATACAATAATTGTAATAAATAACCAAATGTATTTGCAAAAAATTGAAACATTTACTTTCCTCCTAGATTTATTTTAGTGGATCATAGCCACCCTTTGAAAATGGATTACATCTTAAAATTCTATAAATTCCAATAAATGAACCCTTAAATGCTCCATACCTTTTTATTGCTTGTTTTGTATACTCTGAGCATGAAGGATAATATTTACAATTTATATTTTTACTTCTAAACCATTTTGATATATGATTTTGATAAAAAGTAATTAAAAATATAAGTACTTTTTTCATTCTTATTCCTCATATTCATTTTTTAAATAAATATTTGCATTTTTTAATATTTTAATTACATCATCTTGTATGTTTTTAAATGTTGCATTTTTAATATCTGCTTGTTTTTTCCATAAAAAAATAATTTCTTGTCCTGTTTCTATATTTGATTCTAGATTTTTATAGTTTTCTCTTATTAATCTTTTAATTCTATTTCTTCTTACGGCTTTACCAATTTTTGAACTTATTGCTATTCCTAAATAGTTATATTTATTATTTTTTATATTTTGTTTTATAAAAGCTTCTATGTATATTCCTGTATAGTATCTTCCTTTTTTAAAAACATTTCTAAATTGATAATTTTTTTTTAACATCTTTGTTTTTTTCATTATTCTTATCCCCTTTTTAAGGTTTTTAATGAAAAAAAATTTATTTTTTATGCAGATAATTTTTTTCTACCTTTTGCTCTTCTTGCTTTTAAAACGTTTCTTCCTGCTTTTGTTCTCATTCTTTTCATAAAACCATGTTCTTTACTTTCTTGTCTATTTTTTGGTTGATATGTTCTTTTCATTTTGGCACCTCCTACTGTTTTTTATATGTTTCCATTTGTATGGATTATTTTTACACAAAATAACGAGTATATCGATTATAACTCAAAAAAGCTATCAATGTCAAGATATTTTTATTATTTTTTTCATTTTTTTGTAATACTTTTGTAATAAAATTAACTTTTCCACAAATTTTTTTTGAATTTTCCACATAAAAAAAATTTTTTCCACAATTTTATTGACTTATTATGAATAAATTTGTTATTATAGGGAAGTAAAAAAAATAATAAAAAATTCTTACAAATACTAAAAAATTTGTTTGTAATTTGAAGTGTTTTTTTTCAAAAATATTGCAAAGTTATCAACAACTGTGGATAATTTTGTGGATAATTTATTATGGAAGGATGATAAAAAATGGCAGTTGATAAAGACGAATTACTAAACAAAATTAAAGAAGAATTAAAACCAGAAGTTACTCCTATTACTCATAGTACATGGATAATGCCATTAGGAATTAGAAGTATAGAAGGAAATCATATTGTATTTACAGTTGTTTCTGAATTTCAAAGAGATTTTATTGAAAACAAATATAATAGTTTAATTTTTAATACTCTAAAATATATTACAAATAGAGAATGGACTTTCTCAGTTGTTGATTTATCAAAAGAAAAACAAGATGATGAAAAAGGTTCTATAATTTCTGATAATTCAAATGTTTCTGCTGAAGAAATAGAAACTAATAAATCTACATTAAATCCAAAATATACATTTGAAACTTTTGTTGTTGGTAATAACAATAGATTTGCACATGCTGCAGCCTTAGCAGTTGGTAATGAACCTTCAAATTCTTATAATCCACTGTTTTTATATGGTGGAGTAGGATTAGGAAAAACTCACTTAATGCATGCTATTGGAAATAGAATTTTAGAAAATAATAAAAATTATAATGTATTATATGTTACATCTGAAAAATTTACAAACCAATTAATTAATGCAATAAAAGATGGAAAAAATGAAACATTTAGAAATAAATATAGAAATATTGATGTTTTATTAATTGATGATATTCAATTTATTGCTGGAAAAGAAAGAATTCAAGAAGAATTTTTCCATACTTTTAATAGTTTATATGAAGAAGGTAAACAAATAATTCTATCTAGTGATAGACCTCCAAGAGATATTCAATTTCTTGAAGATAGGTTAAAATCAAGATTTGAATGGGGATTACTTGCAGATATATCTATTCCAGATTACGAAACACGTTTAGCAATATTAAGAAAAAAAGCTCAAGATGAAAATATTGTAATAGATGATTTTATTTTATCAAATATAGCAAATAAAATAGATTCTAATATTAGAGAATTAGAAGGTGTATTTAATAAAATAGTTGCTAGAGCTTCACTTACACATAGTCCTATTACAATTGAACTTGCAGAAAATATAATTAATGAATTTAAATATGAAAATGAAAAAGTAATTTCTTGCGATTTTATAAAAGAAACAGTTTCAAAATATTTTAGCATAAATAAAGATGATTTATCTGGAAATAAAAGATCTAATGATATTGCTTTTCCAAGACAAATTGCAATGTATTTATGTAGAGAAATTGCAAATATGTCTTATCCTCAAATAGGAATAGATTTTGGAGGAAGAGATCATTCAACAGTTATGCATGGATGCAAAAAAATAGAAAAAGAAGTAAAAGAAAAAAATAATACAAAGCTAATTGTGGATAGTGTGAAAAACATAATCATAAATGGTAAACAATAAGAAGCAAAAAACTTTGAATATAATTTTTAAAATTTGTGTTTGAAAAATAAATGTTTGAATAAATAAAAGTCTTTTTATTCTTACGGAAGAAAGACATTGATTATCCACAAGGTACTGTTAATAACCTGTTAATAAACTGTGTATATGTTCACTTTTGCACATATTAGTTTTTAATATGTGGAAACTTCACCTAGTTTTCCACAAAGTTATATACACTAATTTTTCTAGGGATTCTAACTATCAACATAGTTTTCCACAGTTTCCACAGGACCTACTACTATTACTACTAAAAAATATTATATTTTATTATAAATAATAAGGAGGAACAAAAATGAAAATAATTTGTTATAAAGACAAAATTATTAAAGCTATTAATTCCGTAGTAAAAGGTGTAGCATCAAAAACTACAATGCCTATACTTGAAGGAATTCTTATTCAAACAAATGATAATGAAATAAAATTAACTACATATGATTTAGAACTTGGTATAGAATATATAATGGAATGTGAAGTAAAAGAACAAGGAAGCACAGTTGTTAATGCAATAATGTTTAGTGAAATTATTAGAAAATTACCAGATACTGAAATTTATATCACTTTAAATTCTCAAAATTTATTGGAAATTGAATGTGAAGGTTCTTTATATAAATTAGCAACAATGAATCCAGAAGAATTTCCAGAGTTACCAAAAATAGAAGTAGAAAATTCTATAGAAATTGATCAAAATGTGTTAAAAAATATGATTAGAAAAACAATTTTTGCTGTAAGTTCTGAAGAAAGTAGACCAATTTTTACTGGTAGTTTATTTGAAGTTGAGAATAATAAATTAAATGTTGTTGCTGTTGATGGTTTTAGACTTGCATTAAGAACTATTTATTTAAATAAACAAAGTAATAATTTTAATGCTGTTATACCTGGAAAAACATTAAATGAAGTAAATAAAATAATATCAGATTCTTTTGAAAGTATAAAAATTGGAATAGCAAAAAATCAAGCTTTATTTGAAATGGATAATTGTAAAGTAGTAACAAGAATTTTAGATGGAGAATTTTTAAATTATAAAAATGTAATTCCAAGTAATTGGGAAACTAAAATAAAAGTTAATAAAAATATATTGCAAGATTGTTTTGAAAGAATAAGTTTAATTTCTTCATCAAGTGTTGAAAAAGAAAAAAAATATCCTGTAAAAGTGCAGGTTGATATAGGAAAAGTAGTAATTTCTTGTACAAATCAAACAGGTGATGCTAAAGAAGAATTATTTGTATCAACAGAAGGAAAAAACTTAGAAGCAGGGTTTAATCCAAAGTACTTTTTAGATAGTTTAAAGGCAATAGATGATGAAGAAGTTTTTGTAGAATTTGGAACTAATATATCACCATGTTTAATAAAATCTGTTGAAAATAATGATTATACATATATGATTTTACCAATTAGATTAGTTATAAGTAATTTTATACCTTTAAAATTTTTAATTTATCCAAATTTTTTTGTATAAATTAAAATAAATAAAATATAATTTTATTTATAAAAAAATAAAATTGAAAAAAATAAAAAAAAAAAGAATAAAATAAAAAAAAAAAGAAAACAAGAGATATTAATAATGGAGAAAAAGCTAAAAAATTTTACACAGATGATGAAAATATGTGGAGAAGTCCAAGAAGATTTCAGAAAATGTATGAACCTCCCTGTTCCTCTCCCTTCTTACTTCTGCTTTCTGAAGTTATGAGCCCATGAAAATCTATTAAACAATGACCTGGATCAAGTCATCCTGGGAGAAAAATATGAATAATGATCTATGAAATGCAAAGCAGGTTTTGGGCCCCTGAGATCATGCACAAAATCTGCCCCTAGGGCATTCTTAACCAAATCCTTAATTTTTATGATTCAAGGATGCCTTTGTTTTATGCACCAAGAGGTAGTAATTGATTGTAGATAGCTAAATTTTATAATTCAAAAATTTTATTCCCAGGACATTGTTTGATAAAATCACAGTGAAAGGTGAAAGATTTTGCTAGCTGGCTAACTATATATTTGGGAGTATATTTGGCAGGATATTAATGTTATCTTAATAAGGCAAGAAAGGATTAAGT
>CAZBMU010000072.1:0-6427 GCA_964493175.1 uncultured Clostridium sp. | reverse complement strand
ATTTTCAGAGGTTTAGATTTATAAAATTATAATTAATTCTGAAAATATTATAAAAAATTTATCAAATAACAAATGTTCGTTTTTTAGAATTATAAATCGAACATTTAAAATTTAACATTGCACAAATTTAAATTCAAATTTTAAAATTAAATTTTAAATTTATAAATTTTTAATTTTTACTAAAAATTTATAAATTATTTTTTATTTATCGATTTTATATTTTTAGAATTAATTTTTTTAAATTTTCATTTTTGTAATTTATTTTTTAAAAAATTTCAATTTATAATTTTAAAAAATCCTCTATTCCCCCCTACTCCACCGTTTTTATCCAACTTGAAATTTTTCTTTATTAGCAGGTATTATATCTATAATGTTATTAATAAATGTTTTTAATTTATTAGATTTTTTATTTGAGATTAAAATAAATATTGAATTGAACCAGCTTCAACTATACCACTTGTTTTGCCATTAGTATAATCTTGACTTAGTCTAAATACTTTAAATGCATAATATTCACCACCAGTTTCAGCTACTAGAACAACTTTACCAAGGTCTAAAACATCAATTACTTCAGTTTTAGCAATTGTTGCTGACATTTCAAATTCTTTTTTAGTTGTTTCTCCATTTCTATTTGCTGTTATAACAGCTGTTGTTTCACCTTTAGTTTCAACTGAATATGTAGCTTCTTTAACCATATCAGCACCGCAATCTATTGTACCTAATTTTTTTATTTCTCCATTTACTAATTGATAAATATTAATGCCATAATATTCTCCCACTGAATCTGCTACTAATGCTACTGAGCCAATTGAAGGAAGTATCATTGTACCAGTATCAGCAATTAAAGCACTCATCTCAAATTCCCTTGTTACAGTTTTACCATCTTTTGTTGCTTTTATTACAGCAGTTACTTCTTCACCATATTGATTTTTCTTCTTTGTTATATCATATTTAATGTCATCTGATTTAGAAGTATTTGGAGTAGCTTGTGTTGCTGATGATGCATTAGAATTTGTTTGTTGAACTGGAGTTGATGGAGTATTTACTGTTTCTGAAATAGTATTCATTTTAGATTGTAAACTGTTAACTGTACTATTTAAATCATTAACTTGTGTTTGCAAATCAGCAGATTTTTTTATTTCAATATTTTTTTCACTATTTAATTTATAAATAAAAAATCCCATAACAGCAATTATAATCATAGCAATTATCAATAAAAATGTAGACAAACTAATTTTAGTTACTTTATTTTCTTCCACCTTAAATCACCCCCTTTCTTTAGTACAATTATTTTATTCATTAATATTTTATCAATTCTTATCTTTTTATGCAATAGTTTTATTTTGATATTTTCATAAATAATATAACTAAAAATGTACCATCCTTTGTTCTAAAGAGTGGTACAAAAAATAGCCCAGTATCAAAGTTTTGTGCAAAAAGGAATAGGAGTAAAACCTGAATACCTATATTCAAGTCCTCCCTCAAATTATTGCTATATCAAGCCTTTAGTCTCTTTATTATCATTATTTTAGATAACAAGTTATATTACTTTATTTTTAAATTGTCTTATAATCGATTCTGATGCGTCACTAATTTCAAGTATTTCAAAAAAATCTTCACGTCTTAATGCTTCATTACTTAATTCTATACCATCTACGGCTAATTTCTGTTTAAATTCATTCATTGCTTCTACCCATATAAGTTCACGCAATTTCTTTATTTCATTGTAAAACTGCTCTATATTTTCATATCCTATTGATGCAGTGTCAATTACTCCTTTACAGTCCCGTGTCAAAATCAAATTTGATTTTATTCATTCAAATAGTTCAAACTAATATTTTTTATATTCATTCTTTATATCTTTAATAAATTCGGGTAAATTAGTAAATGTAGCTATAATACCCTTATTTGTAAGTGCAAATATATCTCTAGTTTTTTTATCAATTTCTTCTTTAACTGCTTTAGGCACTTTAATTGATATTCCAGCTTTTTTATATTCTTGTTCTATGTATTTTTCTAAAGTTGGAAACATATTTTGGATTAAGAAAACTGCTTTCTTTCCCGCTAAATTTCTTGCAAATACAAAATTATTCGGTTCTATTCCTTTTTTTAATTTTATATCATCATATACTTTTAAATATTTATCATATTTAGAGGACATAGGAACAAACCATAGTATATCTTTATCCACTTTATCTCTAAAGCAAAAATAAGTTGGTCTTTTTGTACCAGCTTCTTTGTTTTCCATTAGATGATACTTTGGGTTATACTTTTCTATAAATTCATCTTTTATAAAATATAATTTTCCTTCAATTATTTTCATTTTACTCCTTATACAATAATAAGGGAGCTTGATGCTCCCTCATTTATTCACCAGTGTATTATTCTCCTTGCCAACTGGGTGGCTGTTTTATCGATTATCTAGGGTATTTTACTCTTCGCCTCCTAGTAGGCAGTTTTTATTTATATAATAATTATAGCATTAAATGTGTCGAATTGTCAATAAATTTAAAGAATGTTTCTAAAATTATTATATATAAATATTATATGATATTTTTAGTAAATGATACAAACATTTCTAAAATGTCCACCTGTTTGGGTGTAAAGTGATGGACAAAAAATAGCCCAGTATCAAAGTTTTGTGCAAAAAGAGATAGGAGTAAAATATAGAATGCTTCGAATATGCCTCTATTCCTATATTTCAGCCTATTATTCATATTTGATTTATTTCTTACTTTTAATTATTTTATTTCTTACTTATTACTTACAATCTTAAATTAATTTCTATAATACTATCTTTATAATCATCAATTTATAACTATATATTAATTTTTAAATTTTATTAACAACAACTTATATTACTTTAATAAAAAAACACCTTAAAAATGATTTTAGTGCTTCGTCTTAAAATAGTCTTATTTTTTAAACAACAAACTATATGGCTAATTTTTAAAAACGGCTTAAAATCGATTCTCGTGCGTCGTTTTTTGGCAATTTTTGAGTCAAAACTCAGTTACTGCAATAGTTTCATAGTTTTATAAAATTAATAAAAAATTACATATTAATATATATAAAATCTAATAAATTATAAATTATATTAAATTTATATAAAGTTAAAATTATAATGTAAGTTTTAAAAAATAAATTTAATTTTAAAAATTCCAAAAATAACAAATGTTCGTTTTTTAAAATTAATACAAAAAAATAAAATCCGAAACTTATAAATAAAAATTTCAGATTTTTATTTATTTCAACAAGCATTTCTTACTCCTTTTTACATCAACATTTCATATACATTATATAGCTCAAATGTATATGAAATGTTGGATACTACTTAATCATTTAAAAAGTTCATTACTAAATCAATAATTACTTCTTTTTCTTTTGGATTAGATTCTGCAATTAATAAAGTAAGCGCAGCTAATGTATTATTATCAATAGTTTGTTTTCCATCTTTATATAAAATATCATAGAAATTTAAGAAATATATAAGTTTATTCCCATCTGCAAATACATGATTCTTTACAATTAAATATAAGAAATTTGCTCCTTTTTCTTCAATGCTTTTATAAATATCTTGTCCACCAAAACTTTGATATATATTTCCAATAATCGATTCTAAACCTTTATCTCTTTCTACTGCAAATAATGAACTTTCTTGATTAAATCTTAATTTCTCAATAACATCTAGACAATTTTCGTATTTAATCATACGTTCATCAGTATTTCCTTTGATTTTCTTTAATGTTCTGTGATCATAATCATCCAATAAATCTAATGCTTTTGAATATCCTCCAATTACCTTTAATTATTCTAACCTTTTTTGATTTATAGCATAGCCTTTTAACATATAGTCTTTTAATATTTTATTTGCCCATTGTCTAAATATGACACCATTTTTAGATTTAACACGGTATCCTACAGATATAATTACATCCAAATTATAGAAAGGCACTTGCTGTTTTACTCCATCAACGCGCATTTTTTGCGTGTTGTTATCTTTTTCTAATTCGCCATCTTTAAAAACATTATTAATATGTTTTCTAATAGTGGTTTCATCTTTATCAAAAAGTATTGCCATTTGATTTGCAGTAATCCAAACATTCTCTTCTCTTAAGTTTACCTCTAATTTTACTCCTTGGTTTTCAAATAAAATAATTTCATCCTTTTTTTCGTCCATAAGAACACATCCTTTTCTAAAAATTTAGTTCTTATTATTTATAATGCTACGTTTAAAATTCATTATTTACCACTTGCGAACTATTGTTTTTATTATACGAGAGATTTTTACATTTGTCAATAAATTTTAAAAATTAAAATTAATAAAATGTGACTGCCAGTTATGACAGCCACATACTATTGCATTATAAAGCTACAGCTATTATAGTATATTATATTCATAATCAAAAATCAAGTAATTTAGTCCTTGTTTTGGATAATTGCCTTTTTTGCAACAACTACAAACCTTCCATCTTCTGTATGATATGAACATGTTGAAAGTGTAAGTAGTTGGTCTCCATATGTCGCGCTTTTTTCTGTATCATATATTGATGCTTTTTTACTATTATTTATATAATCATTAAATTCTTGTTCATTTTTTGCATTTATAAAATAATAATATCTAAACACATTTTTTTCTGATTTATAATATACTCGTGAATAAAATGCCGCTATTATTTCATATTCAGATTCTTCAGTATTTGTTATAAATTTAATAGCTGGACACTTATTATAAAATTCCTTATCTTTATATTTTAATAAATCATTAAACATAGTACCATTTTTATTATTGTGTCCATATAATAAATAATTTGTACTTGGTAATTCTAGATTAACATCTTTATCTAAAAAAATTGAACCATCATTTGAGTATTCCTTTTTATAATTTTTTTTCAAATAATAATCATTATCACTCGTCTGTACTACGGGATAACTTATATTTGTTCCCTCTATTTCAATATATGCTCTTATATCTGGGTTTTCTTTTTGAAGTTCTTCTAATTTAAGTAGTCCTTCTGATTTTTCGTCTATATCTTCAGCTACATTTATTTGAATATCGTCTAATAAATGTGTTTTTGTGTTTGACTCTTTTTTATAAATAATTAAAATAACAATTATTAAAAGTATTAATGCTAAAATGGTATTTAATATTATTTCTTTTTTATTTTTTTTATGTTTAGCCATTTTTAATCTCCAATTATTAAATAAAGAAAAGAGCATAAAAATTTTTCCTTTATTAAATCTATTATTATATTAATCTACATTATAAAATATTTTTATATTTTTTTATGCAAATTCCTATCAAAAAAACAGTTGCAATTATACGTAGTAATAATAAACTATCGATTTCAATTCCCGTTTTTGGCGTCTCATCTTTTTCTTCTTTAGCCTCTTCTTTAACTTCTGGTGCTGGCTCAACAATATCCTCTTTTGGTTTTACTGTTATTTCTTTTTCAAAGCTATCATATACTATTAATTTAACAACATTTTCGCCTTCTTCAATTTCCTTTGGATCTACTATTACATAATATGGATTATTTGTATTAGATGCTGAACTTAATACATATTCTGTATTATTTATTTTTACTATTACCTTGAAATCGTCTGCTGTTGGTATATCACCCTCTTCAAAGTCTGATATTTGTTCAACTGTTATATTATCTGCTGTTATTGTAGCTTGATCCAAACTAGTAAACAAGAAAATTGTTAAGTTTTCAACTCCTCCACCGTCACACCAATATAAATATTCATTTATTGAACCACTTAAATTTTTATTAGTATTCTTATCTACTAAATTTTTATCATTTTTAGATATTATAGTTCCATATGGGCAACCATCAAAATGTCCTTTATTCTCTATAGTTTTAACATTTTTATAGAATGTACTTCCATCAGCAAGGAAATATCTGTCGTCAAATTCATAACGTCCATACACATTTTCTGTTGTTGGTTCTATTGCTTCAACTGATGCAGCAACGATTGAATCTGTAATATATACTTCACTATCAATATTTGATTCAACAACATAATATGTCTTTCCAACTTCTAAATTTCCACCTTCGTATTTTTTAGCAACATAGCAATTTATACTATCTGTAGCTTCAACTTTTCCTCCGTAAATAGTCATTGCTATCAATATTAATAAAATAGCAAAAACAACTATCCTAATCCTTTTTGTAGTATTTGATTGCATTTTTTCCCTCCTCAATTAATTTTTTTAAAACTATATATAGTGCAGTATATTATAACATAAATATTCTTTATTTTCAAGCATTACAAATAAATTTTACATAATATTAAAAAAATACGAATTTTTAGCACATTTTTTTATTCATATGTATGCATTTGGCTTTCTCTATTATTTCTCTCTAAAAAACGAATACTTGCTATAGCTGACATCATTGCTTCTTTAACAGCTTCTTTTCTT
>CAZBMU010000071.1:0-6475 GCA_964493175.1 uncultured Clostridium sp. | reverse complement strand
TTAACTCTTTCTCTTTTGAAAATAATAATGCTTTAGGATTTGTTAAAATAGCTGATATTGTTCTACTATCTCCTATTATTGTTTCAGATATTTGTTTTGGATTATTCACATTAGTTACATCAAATAAAGCCATTTTCATTCCTGTTATTCTTGCTGTTGTTGATCTTATTTTTCCATAAGAATCTCTATTTACTGTTTCTCTTGTTTGCATTCCTATTCCTATTATGTGGTTTTCATCATAAGGATGTAAATATGTGCTATATCCTGGTATTTTTAATTCTCCTAATACTTGTGGTTTACTTTCATTACTTAAATCTATAACAAATAGTGGGTCTACTGTTCTATATGTTACTAGATATGCTTTATCTCCCATAAATCTTGAAGAATACATTTTTTCACCTTTTGCAAGATTATCTGATATTCCTATTTGTTTTAAATTTTCATCTAATATTGCAACTCTAGCACCATTTCTATCATATAATGCAATTCTTAAGTGATTGTTTTTCTCATCTAAAGAATATTGATTTATAGTTTGTCCTTCTACTTTTGATTTTGTATTATATTTTACTTCTCCATCTGTAGATATTCCAAATTTATATATTTCTGTATAATACTGACTATTGTAATTATAATTATCATAATCTTCAAATAGACCAATTACACCTTTAATTCCAAATAATTTCTTAATACTTAATTCATTATCATTATATTCATATTTCTGGTCTAATAAATAAATAGCATTTTCTGAAACATAAGCATTTGACACATCTATTAAATATGAACTTACTTTTATATCACTTTGAACATTATCCAAATTAGTAGTAGCTATTAATGTTTGTGTATTAGTTTTAACATCTTTTAAATATTTTATATTATTAAGTTCAATTTCTTTTTCTTTTCTATCTTCAGTATATGTTCTTTTAATTATGTCTCCGTCTTTTTTTAGATTTCCTGATGAAATAATATATAATTCGCTATTTATACATCTTGAGGTATAATACTGTTCATCTAATTCATAGTTTTTTAGTAGATTAGGTTCACTTTTGTCTGATATATCATAAATTTCGACAAAAGTTTTACCATTATTAGTATATCCATAGTAATAATAGCTTGAATTGTAATCAATTTTTGAAGATATTACAACTAATTTATTATTATATAGTAACAAATCTACTGGTAAATTATCTCCACCGTTTATAGTTGCTTCTATTTTGATTTCTTTAGGATTTTGGACATTTGTTATAATTACATTATTATTTGATATTGAATAAATATAGTCTCCATCTGTTTTTGTTATATCTGCTTCATCTACATTTTCTACTTGTATATTTGTTGTAGAATAATTCTTTTTTGATGAACTGCTTGCTGAAGGATTAAAACCTTTTGCTGAATTTCCAATTGTATTTATACTATCAGCTGTTATTTCAGCTGGTGTAAGTGCACTATTTTTTACAGTTGTATCATAGTCTAATATTCCTGAGTCTAAATCATAAAAATCGTATTGTAAAAAACTAAAAGGGGATGTAAGAATTCCTAAAAATATATCTTTAAAATCTGAATCTTGTGTATCTCCTTCATAAATTTCTAGTAACTGTTTTTCTGATTTAATTGTTTTTAATTCTTCATTATCTTCTTTTAATGATAATAAACATATTGTACCTATTATTATAATAACTAATACTGGTATTATAATTTTAATTTTTTTTCTCATATAAACCTCCTCTTTTTATTTTTCAAATATATTATATATTTAACTATATTAAAAATCAAGATAATTACAATATTCGACAAATCTTTTTTTAATATTGTTGTGTAATAGTATTATATAGTTCGATAAAGCCTTTTTCTTTACATATATTAAAACCTGTAACTATTTCGTTACAGGTTTTTATTTTTTGGCTCCATTTCGAAACACGTTTGCAAAAAATATGCTTCAGAAATTTTTCTCTAATATAACTCGATTAATTTATATATAATTTATCATAATTTTATGGTTTATCAATATTTCTACATTAATTTAATTGTTTTCCGTTAATAGGTACAAAATTTTTCTTATTATTTAAAAATATTATTTTTTTAATCTAATTTATTTGCTCTAAAAATTCTGCTATCTCTCTTGCAAGTTCAGATTCTTTATCGCTATATGTATGATCTGCCCCATCAATATAACCAATATTACTCTTTTCATTCTTTATTGATTTTTTCATTAATTCCGCCTGTTCCTTTGCACTCTTTTGAATCAATTCATTATTATTTCCCCATCTCATAAATAATGGTATATCTATTTTATTTAATTCATCAAATTTATATTCTTCTTTACCATATTGTGCAAAGTCAAAATTACTATTGTATTTTGTATATTTTAGATATGTTTTTACAGATATAGGATGAATGAATGCATCTTCTGGCATTAAACTAAAAACGTCTCCCTGTTCTTCTTTTTTCTCTGCATATAACAAATATTCTTTGCTTGAATATACTCTGAATATGTCTGGTAAATCAACTAAAGATAACAGCAAAATACCTTTTATCTTGTTTATTTCCTCATCTCGATTTTGTTTCATTTTAATATATGTATATACAATTTTTGTAGCACCTAAACTATGTCCTTGCAGATATATTGAAGAATAGCCTAAACTAATAGCATATTTTATCGCTCCTAATAAATCGTAATACGACTCTTCAATATCCTCAAATGCTGTACCAGCCAATTCTTTTTTTCCATCAATATGCTTAATATATCTTACAATCTCGCTTCCCCTTGTATTAATGCATATAGTATCTATCCCAATTTTTCTTACAGTTTCCGCAATTATCCTTTCTCTCTTTTTAAAACAATTACTAGTCATTCCATGTATTTCAATTAGTACTGTTCCACTCTCTTGTTCTCCTTTCATCAAATATCCATTTAATTTTACACCATCTACTGCAGTTAGTTCTATTATTTTTTCACTCATTTCTGTTCTTCCTTCCCTTATAAAGAATTTTATCCATTATTTTGCATATTTCTTTTTCGGTATTTTTAGAATAATCATTATAAACAATATAATCAATCTTATCTTTATTTTGTTCATAAAAATTATATTCTTCATCAATATCAAAAATCCTTTGTCGATAATCTTGCCTTTCTTCTCGTATTTTTTTCTTTGTTTTTTCTATATCATATGGTTTAATACATATAACTATAATTTTTTCTTTTAAAGTTCTTTTTAATTCACTCAATAATTTATAATGGCAATCACCAATAGCAAAAGAACCTTCTTCAATCTTTTTAAAATCATTATTAAGGTAGCCATAATAATTATTATAAATTTTTGTATATATAAAAAATTCGTCATTTTTTATCATATCTTCAAATTCTTTTTCACTTATATTAATTTCTGTATTATTTTTTTCACCTTTTCTTTTCTCTCTAGTGACCACTTTTTTTAATTTATACAAATCATATTTCTCAGTCAAATACTCCTTAAAATAAGTTTTACCAACTGCAGAAATACCCAAAATTATAATTAATTTTCCACAATTCACTTTTTTTACACCTCATTTATCTCTATTCCTGTATTATCAATTTTGTATTTTTTTACATTAATATCGTATTTCTCACAAGCTTTCTTGATTTTAGTAAAGCAATCAGTAATTACATATATATATGGCGAATTGCTAGATATTCTCACAAAAGTATTTCCTATATTTTCTATTATTTCACAAAATTCATTATATTGCAAATGATTGATTTTACATCTTTTACTCATAGCTACAGAATCATCTTCTTTTGAAAACTTTTTCATTCCTTCAATAAATGATTTATACTTATTCTCTTTCAAATCCTTTATCATTACATTTTTTATTAATTTTTCTTTATTTCTTATTCCCTGCTCGCTATCTCTATTCTTTCTTAAATTAACAACAATTTCATCTTTATTCAAATTTTCCATTTCAAAAATGTCATTAATTTCAACTTTAATTACGCCAATCTCAACATTTTTTGGCATCTTTTTACTTTATAGTAAATTTCCTTCTTCTGAGACAAAACAAATGCCTCCATGAATTGATGTATTATGGGCCACACCAGTACAAAAAACATCTCTAGTTATAACACCATTTTCTTCTTCGAAATAATTATCCTTTAAAAAACTCATTAATTCTTTTTCATTTAATGGTCTTTCCATTAAATAGTTTACTGCATATGTTATTCCTATTTGGATAAGTGCATTCAAACCCATTCCACTGTGACTTTTTAGTTCTTTATCTGTTTGACATCTAATATAAAATCTTTTATTGAATTTTAAATATTTTCTCAATAACTCTATATAAAATCTCACTAAATTAGGTTTATTTGATTCTATAACATCTTTTTCGCTTTCTATCGTCTCTGCATATATATTTAGATTGCAACCTATTGCAATTCCAATGCCACCTCCTCCAACTTTTCCTTCTTCTAATTTTTGAATATTCATAACATCTATATGAAATCTAGCGGGTATTTTTATAGTTACTTTTTTATTCTTTTCTTTCATCCGTTACATTCCTTTCATTACATTTTATAATTATAATTCTAATTCTTCTGTAACATCTACCCTTTTTGTTGAAAATTTTGAACAAATCTTAGTTCCATCTTGTTTCATAAATTCTGATATTTCTCTATATGATACTTTTTGCGGTTCACTTCCATTTTTAAATTTGTAAAATACATACTTTTCTTTAGTAGGATTATCTTTTCTTATAACAAATAGAGTTTGTAGTGGAAATTCTTCATTTTTTTCTTCAATATCACTCTTTCCTATTGTTTGGTAAAGTCTGATGTATTTATCCAACCACTCTCTATTTACTATAGATTTATATTCTTCTCTTGAATTATAAATCTTCTCTAATGTTATTTTTAAATATTTAAGACAAATTTCCGAATCAATCTTTGGTGCAATCTTATAAAAAAAGTTCAATATTATATCTACATCTAATTCAATACTTTCATCTAAAGAATCACCAAATAATTTATTTCTACTTATACTCCATCCTCTTCTAATATACGAATCTTTATTTAACATCTTAGGTATTAGTTCCATTGCCAAAATGTCTTCAAAATAATGATATCTTTGCAATGAAAAATTAAATGGAAATCCAACATCCTCATATTGTCTAATATTATTAGTTATTTCATCTAAATATTCAATTGATAACTCTCCTTTATCTGATTTTTGGGGTATTTTTGTTAGTATTCCAACTTCATTTTCTATTTGAGACGCAAAATCCAATTTAGGAATTTTTCTCTCAAAATATGAGACTCCAATATCTATCTCATTTTTATCTTTGTATGTTTTCACGAAATTCAATAATTCTTCGTAATTATTATCATTTATCAATGATATCAGTTTAATTCTTATATCGTCTGAAATATAATTATTTGAAAATATGTATTTTTTTAATTCTAATATTCTTTTTTCTCTAGTATCTTTGTAACCAAATTTTGAATTTCTTATACCTGCTCTCATATTTACAGTATCTCTAATAATATCTGTCATATATAGTTTTCCATCTACTTGAATTATTGCATCAATATGTCTTAAATCTAATTGTTCAACCCCAACAGGCTTCCTAGTTAAATAAAATGCTTCTATTATATTAGCCTGTAAAAGCATTGTGACAAACAGTTCACTCATTTGTCTACAATTACCTACACCATTATCTCTTATTGTTCCATAATACATACTTAAATTATTAATATGATTATATACTAGACTATTATTTTCATACAGCTGAGACCCTAATTTAGTATAGACATAGTATGCTTTCTCTATATTAGTTAAGTAACTCGGAATATTTTCGATAATCTCTCTATATGATTTAGTTCTCATAATAATATCAATATACTGCTTATATCGGTCATCTGGAAACTCCAATAATAATTTTCCAGACTCTTTCATATATAAGTTCATTAATAAATTATTTTTTATTTTCATTTAAACTCCTCACATAAATATTTTATGATTTACATAATTATTGTATCATAATTTTCAAAAATGTCAAATATTTACAAATATTTTTTTACATGTTCTTTAAATAATCTTCTAACTCAGATAACTTTATTTTTTTAGCTAAGTTATTTAATTAAACATCATTTGAATAATTAAAAACTAGCAATGTAGTATTCTTAACTATTACTCTATGTGGTTCAATATAAGAAATATTAGTCTTATCAATTTTTCTAATACTACCATTAATAAATATAGCATTAGCTTTATAAAACTCACATATAAATTCTAATCTTTGTTTTAGACTTTCTGCAAATTGTAATTCTTCTTTAATTATCTTCATTTAAAACACCACCCTTCTTGGATGATATTTTGCGATAAAAAAAATACCATCCTTTTTCAGAATGATATTTGTATCTCTCTATCCGATTAGTTCGAACAGATTCGTCACTGGCTGGGCTGGCTAGATTCGAACTAGCGCATGCCAGAGTCAAAGTCTGGTGCCT
>CAZBMU010000070.1:0-6486 GCA_964493175.1 uncultured Clostridium sp. | reverse complement strand
TTGGAGTGAAAATTAGAAATTGTTAATTATTAGAATGAGGGATGTTCAGGGCAAAATGTATTATATTATTTTTTATTTCATTACTCGGCTCCCTACATAAAACAAGAATCTCTAAAATTATTTTATGGCACCCTTTCACTTAGTCCTCACAGCAAAGCTGTTCGACGCGAACATTTTCCATAAAATAATTTAAGAGATTCTAATTTTATTCCAGTCACATTCGTAATTTCACTTTAAATAATATAAATACAGTTTGCCCTGAACATCCCTCTATTTACTAATTAACAATTTCTAATTTTCACTCCAATCAATCATAAATAAAAAAATAATGACACCATCTCCCCTTAAGAAGTAGTGCCAAATAATCAAGGGGTGTCCCCTAATCCCCAAAATAGGGAAAAAAGGGGCGTCCCTTAATCCCCAATTTGAACTTCTACAAAAAAAACATTCCTTTCTCCACCCAATTTAATTTTATTTTCAATCTCTATTCCATCCAATAAAACTTTAGTTACTCCTGTGTTTTTTCCTTCTGGATTTTTTACCAATATATTATAAATACTTTCCTTATATCTATACTGAATTTGATAATCTTTCCATTCTTTTGGAATACAAGGTTCAAAATACATATACCCTTCTTTAACTTTTAGTCCTAAAATATATTCTATTCCTGCTTTATAATACCAACTTGATGAACCTGTATACCAAGTCCATCCACCTTGTCCTACCAGATTATTTGCTCCATAAATATCTGCTGGTATACTATACGGTTCTACTTTATATTTTTTACTAGCTTCTTTAGTTCTTGTGTGTTCTATTGGGTTTATCATTTTATATAATTCTAATGCTTTATCTCCAAAACCTAAAAGTGCTTCTGCAATTATTACCCAACAGGATGCATGTGTGTATTGTCCTCCATTTTCTCTTACTCCTGGTAAATATGATTTTATATATCCAGGATTAAGTTTTCCTTTTTCAAATGGAGGGTCTAACAATTTTATTATCCCATTTTCTCTATCTACTAGATGATTTTCTAAACTTTCCATTGATATATATTTTTTATCATTATCACCTGCATTTGAAATTGTACTCCAGCTTTGTGATATACTATCTATTCTACATTCATCATTCTCTAAACTTCCTAAAATATTACCATCATCCATAAACGCTCTTTTATACCATCTTCCATCCCATCCATTTGTATTTAAAGCTTTTTTTAATTTTTTTCTTATTTCTTCATATTTTTCTGCTAAATTTTCATCTTTCTTTCCCTTGCATATTGGTATAAAATTTTCTAAAACTGTATATAGGAAAAATCCTAACCAAACACTTTCCCCTCTATCTTTATTTCCTACTGTACTAAATCCATCATTCCAATCTCCTGAGCCTATTTTTGGTAATCCATTTTCACCAAAATTGAGGCTTTTTTCTATTGCTTTTATACAGTGTTCATAAATACTTGCTTGTTCTTCGCTTTGCATATATTTATCATATTTTTCATCTTGTCCTTGTTCTAATGCATCTCCTATCAAATATGGTGTTTGTATATCTAATATATCTTTATTCCCAGTAAATTTAATATATTCTATTACAACATAACATAGCCATAATAAATCATCTGAAAATCTTGTTCTTATTCCTCTTCCTGTTTCATCATGCCACCAATGTTCTACATCTCCTTCTATAAATTGATGTTTACTGTGTTTTATTATTTGTTCTTTCATAAAATTTGAATCTAAATATTTTAGTCCTAATGTATCTTGAAGTTGATCTCTAAATCCATAAGCTCCTCCTGATTGGTAATAACCGCTTCTTCCATATAATCTACTTGCAATAGTTTGATAAGTTACCCATCCATTTAACATTATATTGACAGACTCCAATGGTGTATATACTTGAATTCTTCCGTAATAAGTCCTTCCAATAATTTTTAGTTAAAACCAATTCTTGTTTACAATTGCTTAATTTTTGATATTTATAAGCGATATTTTTACAATCTATTATATTTTCTTCTGCACCTAAAATAATTGAAATTTCTTTGTTTGCATAACTTTCTAATTCAATTTCAATTTCATAAACTATACAAGTATCTTTACCTAAGCTATTTTTATTATTTAAATTAAACATTTTAAGTCCATCTGGATTTGAAATTCCACCTTCTCCTAAAAATAAATTTTTATCTCCTGTATATGATTTTATTTTTTCACTACAAGAAATATATATTAAATTTTGAATTTCTTCAGTTTGATATTTATTTTTAGCTATAATTATATTATTATTTCTATCAAATTCTATTGAAATAAAACCATTAGTTTTAATTTCATCTTCACCTATTACAGGCTTTATATAATAATATAAATTATATTTTTTTCTATTAGGTGTTGTATTTTTTAAATTTAAAATATTTATTTTACAAGAATCTTTTTTTGGAACAAAGACTTCCAATTCCTGTTCTAGCTCATCACTTTTATGGATATATTTTGCATATCCAAATCCATAAATAACATTATAACTTTTATCATCTGGCATTGGATTTAGACCTAAAGACCATTTTTTCTTTGTTTCTAAATCTTTAATATATATTATTTCACTAGGAATATCTAAAGCTGGATTATTTGTCCATGCAGTTACTCTATTAAGTCTACTATTTTTATACCATGTATATCCACCCATATTCTCAGTTATAACAGTTCCAAATTTTTCATTAACCAATAAATGGCTCCATACTGTTGGTAATCTATTTTGTTTGTTAACTTTTATTAAATATTCTTTTCCATCTTCTGAAAATCCACCAAATTCATTATAATATTTTAAGTTTTCAGTATTTTCTAAAATATTAAAATCATAATTAGATTCTTCTAATTGTATTTCTATTTTTTCATCTTTACTTATTTGTCCACATTTTTCTAAGTATTCTTCTTCTAAATCTTTAATATTACTCTTAAGTCCACCTTTATTACTATCTATAATAATTGTTGCTATAAATTCTAAAAAATATTTATCATTTTTATCTATTTCACCTTTTGATAAAGTAAAAATTCCACCTTTAATATTTTTTAAATATGCAATTTGTTTATTTAAAATAGCTCCTTCTATTTCTTCTCTTACGTAATTTTCATAACTATGTTTTTCCTCATCTAATATAACTAATTCTATTTGTATTTTTTTAGTTCTAATAAATTCGTATGCTTTTAAAATCTCTTTTAAAACATAAATATCATTTACATCTCTAATTTTTAGAAGTATAATAGGTAAATCTCCTGAAATTCCATATTTCCATAACTCACTTTGTTTAAAAATACTTTGATTTAATTCTTTTACTCTAACACTTTTTGTCTGATTACTAAAAATTATATATGATAATATTTTTTGATAAATTTCAATTTCTTTTCCTTTTATTCCTAAATATCTACTTTCAGCTTCCACTCTTGCTCTTGAAAGTTCAAATTCTTTTTCAACATTTTCTTTTATCTGATATTTTTTTATATTTTCTTTTAATACATTTTTTTCTTCTCCAACTGTTAAAATAAAATCAATTATAGCTTCTTCTTTTGGCTTAACTTTTATAATTCTTTTTAATGCTATAATTGGTTCTGTAACTAAACCAATTTTTTTCGATAATGGAATAGAATTTTTTATCATTTGTGGCAAATTTAAATTTCCTCTTCCTAAAAATTTTTCTTTATCAATTTCATATTCCAAATCCCCAATTGTTTCACTATCTGTGGATAAATTTACTGCTAAATATGTTGGAGAATTATTTTTATCTCTATTATTCCTTCTTAAGATAATACTATTAATTGTGTCATCAAATTCATTTTCTAAAAATAAATTATTAAACATTGGATGTGCATAATCTTGAGTTTTCTCTGATAATACAGGTTCAAAATAACATGTTATTTCTAATATTTCTTCTTCATTTCCTTGGTTTTCTAATGTCATTCTTCTAAGTTCTGTTGGTTCATTAGAACTAATTGTTGTTTCAATTTTTGTTTTGATATTTCCTTCTATAATCTCTTGTTTAATTTTATCAGGCATAAAACTTATAGAATAATTATTTTTCTTATTAAAAGAATAATTAGAACTCCATATTTGTTTTGTTTTAATATTTTTAATTGTAAAAAATATTCCTTGTGGATAGTCATCTGTAGGTTTAAATCTATTTATATATAAATTTTTATATTTACTTACTCCACATCCTTTTTGGTTTATTGCAATTGTATAATCTTCATTTGAAATTACATTTCCTGTTATTAATCTTTCATCAATTTTATTAAATGTAGTTTCAATATAATTTTCATAATCTTTATATTTTAACCTTTCTACTTTTTCTTTATCTTCTTTTGTTACTACTCCTTTTTCTGGCATCGTTTCCTGTAGTAATATATTTACAGCTTTCATTTCTGGATTTTTCATAAATCTTTTTTGTAATATTTGTTTATTAAAAAAATTATTAATAGATAATAAAATTAAACCTTGATGATGCGCCATATAAGTTTTTACAATTGCTGATGTTTCTCCTTTTTCTACTCTTTCTGGTGTATAATCTATCGATTCATAAAATCCGTATTTATCATACATTCCTTGTTTCTCTAAAATTTTCAAATTTTGAATTACTTCTCTAGGTGAATCATTAATTGCTAGAACCCCTCCATATGTTGATACAACTTGTTCATCTGCAAGTCCTCTTTTTAAACCTAACCAAGGAATTCCAAATGCTTTATATTGATAATTAGATTTTAAATCTTTTAAGTTAAAAGCAGCTTCGGAAATTCCCCAAGGTATATTTAATTTTTTAGCATATTCTTTTTGACTCATTATCATAAATTTACAAGATTCATCTAACAAGCTTCCTTTATATCTTGGAATATTAATATTTGGCATTAAATATTCAAAAGAAGTACCAGACCAAGAAATTAAACCTTTATATTTACCTAAATTTGTTAATGTTTTACTTAAATGATTCCAATGTTTTGCTGGAATGTCTTTTTTTGCTATTGCAACTAAACTTGCTTGTCTTGCTTCAGATGCTAATAAATCATAATATGAATCTGTTAATTTATTTTCTTCTATATTAAATCCAATAGAAAAAATTTGTTGCTCCCAATTATATAGTGCTGAAAAATCTGTATCTTCAATTAGTTTTGTTATAATTTTTTGTAAATTTTCTATTTTTTCATTTTCTTTATTTATATTTTCTTCAATAAATGATTTTACAACATATAAATAACCTATAAAATTACCACTATCAACTGTTGATATATACCTAGGTATTAATGGTTCTTTTGTTTTAATATTATACCAATTATATAAATGTCCATTCCATTTTGGCAAAGTTTCAATAGTCTCTATCATATTTTTTAATAATTCTATTGCCTTATTTTTATCTATATATTTCATATCATATGCAGAAATGACTGCCAGTAAAGATAATCCAATATTTGTTGATGATGTCCTTAAAACAATTTTTTCTTTTCTATCTTCTTGATAATTATCTGTTATTAAATAGTTATTTTCTTTTGTTAAATAATTATTAAAAAAATCCCAAGTTTTTTTTCCAATTTCTTTTAAATATACTTTGTCATTTTCATTTATCATAGTTATAGGTTCTTTATTATTTAATGACTTACTTATATACCACATTAAAAATGGAACAGCAAACCAGAAAATTCCTAAAAATGTTGCAAATACGTTTGTCTTTATCAAACCTAAACTTATACTTATTAATCCTGAAAGTACATTTATCCACATCTGTTCAAAATATACAAATACACTTGACTTTAACTGCTTTTCTGCTTCTTCTGATGTTGTCCACTCTAAAAGATGTTTATGTGAAATACACATTCTATATATTGTTTTAAATATTGCTTGAATTGAAATAAGTGCCTTATGTGGAAGATTTCCAAGTGTAATAATACCTCTAATAAAGCTACCTTTTATACCAGATATTTTAGGTGTAAAAGTTTTTTGCTTTTCTTCACCTTCCTTTTTTAAAACTAGTATTTCTAACACTTCTAATAAAAAAGGAAATACTGACATGAGTATTAATAAAATAATTATTTGATATATATTCCTTCCATTAATTATTCCTATAATATTTGTATAAATTAGAGCTAATACTATACTTACTTCAAATAAACTTCTTCTTATATTATCAAATATTTTAAATTTTGAAAGTATTCCTAAGGAACTTTTTCTATTAATCCATTTTATTATTTGCCAGTCTCCTCTAATCCATCTAGATAATCTATTTATAAAACTATTATACTTACTTGGATATCCATCCATAAGCATAATATCTGAAACTAATCCACATCTTAAATATGAACCTTCTAATAAATCATGACTAAGAACAGTGTTTTCTGGTATTTCATTTTTTAATACTTCTGAATATATTTTTAAATCATATATACCTTTTCCAGTAAAAATTCCTTCTTTAAAATTATCTTGATAAAAGTCTGATATTGCATTTGTATATGAATCTATACC
>CAZBMU010000069.1:0-6586 GCA_964493175.1 uncultured Clostridium sp. | reverse complement strand
CTATGCTATTTATACAAATTGTAGTTTCTTTAGTTTTACTGATTTTGTTTTCAGTTGACTATAGTTCTAAAGATTTGATGGTAAAATTTATTTATGTTGGAGGTATTTATGCTTTAATAAGAGCAAATTCTTTTGTTAAAGAATTTATTGGTGGAATATCCACAAATGTTTCACAAATTGTGAATAACTTTTCAAATTTTAATTCATAGGAGGTGTTTATTATTAAATTTATTTTTCCTCAAAATTATCAATTTAAAAATAAGATTCTTGGTATAATAGACTATACTACTGCTTTTGTGAATTTAATTTGGTATTTAATTGTTTTTTTATTAATTAATTTCTTATTTTCAAGTTTAAATATAAAAATATTTGTTTTTATATTTTTATGTTTTCCTATTCTTCTTTTTAGTTTTTCAGGATTTCATGGAGAAAATATTTTAACTGTTTCCATTTATATGTTAAAGTTTATTTTTAAACAAAAGTTATATTTCTATAATAAAAATTATAAAAAGTTTTAAAAATGATGCTACCTATTTTGTAGCATCATTTTTTTATTTATACTTGAATTTTTTGTATAAAAAAGTTATAATTTGTATTACAATAATCTATTTTATAATTTGGGGGATTTATTATGAAACTAGAGCAAAATGAAAAACCACTTATTTTTTCTGAAACTATTATACCAGATATATTTTTTTCTGAACATTTATCAGAATTACCTGGTGATTATTTAAAAATATATATGTATATTATATTTTTATCTAAATATGGAAAAGATGTTAAATTAAATGATTTATCTAAAAAATTAAATATTCCTTTGAAAGTAATTAATGACGGTATTAAATATCTAGAAGATCATTCTTTAATTACAAAAAAGACAAATGGATATATAATTGTTGATTTACAAGAATTAACTTTGCATAATTTATATACTCCTAATTTAAGTATGTCTAAAGAAAAAATTGAACAAACTGCAAAAAATAAATCAAGAACAAGTGCAATTGAACATATAAATAATAGATATTTTCAAGGAATTATGGGACCTTCTTGGTATAATGATATTGATTTATGGTTTACAAAATTTGGATTTGATGAACAAGTTATGATTGCTCTTTTTGATTATTGCTATAAACGTAGTGCTTTACATAGAAATTATGTACAAACTGTTGCTGAAGCATGGTCTTCAAATAAAGTTAAAACTTGGAATGATTTAGATAATTATTATGAAAAACAAGAAAGTTTAAATAAAATTAAGAAAAATATTGCTAAAAAACTTGGAAAATATAATGGACTTACACAATATGAAGAAGCTTACATTGAAAATTGGGTTTCTAATTTTGGTTATGATATGAATATTATAGAAATTGCTTTAAAAAGAACAACATTTAAACAAAATCCTACTTTTGAATATATTAATAATATTATCACAGATTGGCATGAAAGGAATTTAAAAACTCCATCTGAAATAACAGCTTTTCTTGAACAAAGAAAAAAACAAGAAAAAAATGCTAAAAACTTAAAAACTTCAGTTAATAAAACTAATTATGAACAGAGAAATTATTCAAATTTAGATTTTCTTTATGCTAATAATTTTAGTAATGAACAAGCAAGTTCAAATGCTTAAAAAGGAGGTTTGCTTTTATGTCTAATGAAATTTTAAATTCTTTATTAAAACAATATGAACAAAAGAAAATTAATGCAGAATTAGATTTAGAAAAAAGAAAAGAATTATTGTATGAAAAAGAACCTCATTTAAGAGAAATTGAAGATAGCTTAAATAAATTAGCTATAAACACTTCTAAAAATATTTTAAAAACTGGATCTTCTTCTCTTGAAGAATTAAATAAAAAAATTTCTAAATTCAAAGAAGAAAAGTCTAAAATTTTAAAAAATTTAAATTTACCTGATAATTATCTTACACCTCATTATGAATGTATAGTTTGTAATGATACTGGTTATATTATGGATAAAAATTATAATACTCAAATGTGTAATTGCTTAAAACAAAAACTTTTAAATTATTCTTTTAATAAATCAAATATGTCTAACTTAAATAAGGAAAATTTTAATACATTTAATGAAAAACTTTTTTCTGATGAAGTTGATTTATCAAAATATAAATTTAATGTTTCACCTAGAAAAAACATTATAAATATAAAAAATAACTGTATTAAATTTGTTAAGAATTTTGATAGTTTAGAACAAAAAAATTTATTATTTACAGGTAATACTGGCCTTCGGTAAAACTTTTATGTCTAACTGCATTGCTAAAGAATTGTTAGAAAAAGGAAAAACTGTTCTTTATCAAACTGCTCCTGTTTTACTTGAAAGTGTTATAGATTATAAAATAAATGGAAAAAAAGATTCTTCAGATAATATTTATAAATCAGTTTTAGAATCAGATTTATTAATTATTGATGATTTAGGTACTGAGAGCTTAAATAGCATGAAATTGAGTGAATTGTTTACTATTTTAAATACTAGAATATTAAATTTTAAAAAACCAACAAAAACAATTATATCTACAAATTTAAATATTAATGATATTTTTAAAATCTACGAAGAAAGAATTGGCTCTAGAATTGCTGGTTATTATGATATATATTATTTCTTTGGAGATGATTTGAGACTGAAAGGAGATTAAGAGATGTTCTTTCCTTCCCTCTTCTAGGGATATGGGGACACTCCTTGGTAACTTTGCCAGGGTGATGTTCCATTTTTTTATTTAATCGTTCATTTCGTTCAAAAAAAAATTATAAATTATTAGAATGTGCCGCTTTCATGCTCAAAATGTATTATATTATTTTGCATGTAATTACGAATGCGACTGGAAAAGCTTTAGAAGTTGTTATATTAGAAAATGAGGGATGTTCACGGTACTTGAGGTACGAAAGGGTCTGAGTGAAAGAGGCTCGTTTTCTAATATAACAACTTCTTAGCGTATGAAGGGAGCCGAGTAATGAAATAAAAAATAATATAATACATTTTGCCCTGAACATCCCTCATTCTAATAATTAACAATTTTTAATTTTCACTCCAATCAATCATAAATAAAAAAATGGAACATCACCCTGGCAAAGTTACCAAGGAGAGTCCCTTAATCCCTAAAAGAGGGAAGGAAAGAATATCCTTTAATCTCCTTCAATTTCTTCTGGTGATATTGTTTCTATACTTACAACTTTTCCACCATCATTTGTTCTCATTAATGTTACGCCTTGTGTTGATCTTCCTAAAATACTAACTTCTTTTACTCTTAATCTGATTATTGTTCCTGTATCTGTTATTAACATTACATCATCTTCTTCTGTTGCAATTCTAACTCCAACAATTTTTCCTGTTTTTGGAGTAATTTTATAAGTTATTACACCTTTTCCGCCTCTTTTTTGAACTCTATATTCATCAAGTTCTGTTCTTTTACCAAACCCATTTTCAGTAATTGCAAGTAATGTTGCTTTTCCTCCGGCTATAACAGATTCCATTCCAATTACCTCATCATCTTCATCAATTCTCATTCCTATAACACCTTGTGAAACTCTACCAATTGGTCTAACATCTTTTTCATCAAAAGTTATACATAGTCCATTTCTTGTAACTAAAACTACATTATCTTCTCCATCTGTTAATCTTACACCAATTAACTCATCTTCATCTTTTAATGTTATTCCTTGTAAACCTGTTTTTCTTGTAGAATCATATTCCTTTAATGCTGTTTTCTTTATTAGTCCATTTTTTGTTGCCATTAATAGATATTTTCCTTCTGCAAAATTTTGAATTGGTATTATTGCGGAAACTTTTTCTCCTGGATCTAAACTTAATAGATTTACAATTGCTGTTCCCCTAGCAGTTCTTCCTGCCTCTGGAACTTCATAACCTCTTAGCTTATATAATTTACCTTTATTTGTAAAGAATAATATCATATCATGTGTTGAAGTTGTAAATATTTCTTTTACAAAATCTTCTTCACGTGTTGACATGCCTGTTATTCCTTTTCCTCCTCTTCTTTGGCTTCTATATGTATCTATTGGCATTCTTTTAATATAACCAAAATGTGTTAGGGCAACTACGCATTGTTCTTCTTTTATTAAATCTTCTAAGTCAATTTCACCTTCAGCAGCTACTATTTTTGTTTTTCTGTCATCACCAAATTTATCTCTTATTTCTAATAATTCCTCTTTGATTATATCAAATACTAATTTTTCGCTTGCTAGAATTGCTCTTAAATGTTCTATTAATTCCATTAATTGTTTATATTCTTCTTCTATTTTTTCACGTTGTAAACCTGATAATGTTTTTAATCTCATATCTAATATTGCTTGTGCTTGAATATCTGAAAGCCCAAAACGTTCCATTAATCTTTCTTTAGGATCATCATAAGATGCTCTAATAATTGCAATTACTTCATCTATATAATCTAACGCTATTTTTAATCCTTCTAAAATATGAGCTCTAGCTAATGCTTTATCTAAATCAAATTGTGTTCTTCTTAATATAACATCTTTTCTATGGTCTATATAACAATCTAAACATTGCCTTAAAGTTAAAATTTTTGGTTCTCCATTTACTAATGCAAGCATTATTATTCCAAATGTTGTTTGCATTTGAGTATGTTTAAATAATTGATTTAAAACTACTTGTGCATTTGCATCTCTTTTTAGTTCTATTACAACTCTTACTCTATCTTTTCTATCTGATTCATCTCTACATTCTGAAATTCCTTCTACTTTTCTATCTTTAGACAAATCTGATATAGCTTTAATTAAATTTGCTTTATTTACTTGATATGGTAATGATGAAACTATTATTCTTTGTCTATTTCCACTCATTTCTTCTATATTTGTTTCTGCTCTTAAAGTTATTTTTCCTCTACCTGTTTTATATGCTTGTTTAATTCCTTCTAACCCTAATATCATACCTTCTGTTGGAAAATCTGGACCTTTTATAACTTCCATTAAGTCTTCATCTGTAACTTCATCTTCATCTATAATTTTTATAATTCCATCTATTACTTCTGTTAAATTATGTGGTGGTATATTTGTTGCCATTCCTACGGCTATACCAGAAGAACCATTTATTAATAATGCTGGAATTCTTGCAGGTAAAACTGTTGGTTCTTGTAATCTATCATCATAATTTGGCATAAAATTAACCGTATTTTTTTCTATATCAGATAACATATAATTAGAAATTTTAGCCATTCTTGCTTCTGTATACCTCATAGCTGCTGCTCCATCACCATCTACAGAACCAAAATTTCCATGTCCATCAATTAGCATATATCTCATTGAAAAATCTTGTGCCATTCTTACCATTGCATCATAAACTGAGCTATCTCCATGTGGATGATATCTACCTAAAACAGATCCAACTGTATTAGCACATTTTCTATATGGTTTGTCTGATGTTATTCCATCTTCATGCATTGCATATAAAATTCTTCTATGTACAGGTTTTAAACCGTCTCTTACATCAGGAAGTGCTCTAGATACAATAACACTCATAGCATAGTCTATATAAGCTGTTCTCATTTCTTTTTCAATGTCTCTTTCCACAATTTTTCCGTCATTTCTTTCTTCCATTATTAACGTCCTTTCTTTAGGGATTTACACTTTTCCCATTGTTCAATTTTTATTTTTTTCGTACATTTGTATTATACTAAAATAGCTTAAATTATGCAAGTAAATTATTGTAATTTTTCTATAAAATCAATATCTTTTCCTATTTTTATTTTAATTTCTCCACTAATTCTAATTGCTCATTACTCAAATTAAAATTTTGTCCATTATTTTTTATTAAATTATGTAGAATTTCAATTTTTCTTGCATCGTTTATAGTTTTTTCTAACGGTACAATATTTTTTATTTGTTTTTCCAACTTTTTATATTCTTTTTCCATTCCATCAAAATTTTTATTCTTAAAATATTCTTTCCAATTTTTTATATATTTTTCTGTATAACTAATTGCATGAACTTGTTTTTCAAAATTATTCTCTATATTTCTTTCTACATTATTTAAAATTATATTTTTTCCCTGTTTAATTGTTTTTGCAATTGAATTATTTATTAATCCTGCTTTGTTTACTTTATCAACCACTGTATCTAAAACTGAAGACACACCATCAATTATTCCTCCTGATTTTACAGCATTTTGCATCTGCTCAACATTTTCAAAATTTCCTGTTATAATTCCAATTGCACTTTTACCTAAATCAATACTATCTTCTATTGTTTTTGAAATACCTTCTTTTAATCCAAAATTAATTAAATTATCTTTTATATTAATAATTTGTTCATCAATAAAATCAGGTAAAATAGATCTTATTCCAATATCAATTGCAGTATTAATTGCTTTACCTAAATTTGTTTCTAAAAAATTATTTTGTTCATTTTCTATTTTTAAATCATTATTTAATTCAATATCATTATTTTTTACTAAATTATTTATTTCCATTTTTTTACCTCCTTTTTTTATAAAATATTTTTTATTTTTTTATAAAAAATTTATTTAAATAATTTAATTTTACATTTTTACAATTCAAATATTTATTATTTTTTTATAAAATTTTTTATATGTTTTTATCAAAATTCTC
>CAZBMU010000068.1:0-6865 GCA_964493175.1 uncultured Clostridium sp. | reverse complement strand
TAACAGCAATTATTAATTCTGATGAGATACTAGCTAATACTAAGCCAACTTGGAAATTAAGCGAAGATAAGCTTAGTTATTCAAAAGTTTATAATGCTAATTCAAAATATTATACACAAGTCCAAGATATTTGGGGAAATACTTCAAATGTAGAAATTAATGTAAAAGATATTGATGATAAATCTCCAGTAATAACAATAGATTATAATTATAATTCTGAAACAAATGAAGTAGTAGTAACGCTAAATTCAAACGAAGTATTAGGTAATACTAAACCAACATGGACTTTAAGTGAAGATAAATTAAGCTATTCAAAGATATATAATGCTAATTCAAAATATTATACACAAGTTCAAGATATATATGGAAATACTTCAAATGTAGAAATAAATGTAAAAGATATAGATGATAAAGCACCAATAATAAGTGTAGAATACAATTATAATCTTAAAAATAATGAAATAACTGTTAGTATGCATTCAAATGAGAAATTAGGAAATACCAAACCAACATGGACTTTGAGCGAAGATAAACTGAATTATGCAAAAACATATAAAGATTCTGAGATACAAGACTATTCAACATTAGTTAAAGATATTTACGGAAACGAATGTTGGATAAGAATAAAAATAAATACTAAACAATATACCTATAATAATGAAAATGGATTAAATGTGGTTGTAAAATATCTATATGATTCAAGTGATATTGTTACAGTATATATTGTATCAAATAAAATATTAAATGATACAAAACCAACTTGGACATTAGACAGCACAAAAACTATATATACAAAAAAATTCAATAAAAATGAAAGTTATGTAACTACTTTGCAAGACATAGATGGAAATGTAGCAAATATAAGCATAATTATAGATTTTTACAAAAATACATTTAAAGGAATTGATGTATCTGAATATCAAAAAATAATAAATTGGTCAGCAGTTAAAAAATCAGGAATAGATTTTGCTATTATAAGAGTTGCATACAGAGGTTGGGGGAGTGGAGCAATTATTAAAGATAGATTTTTTGACGACAATATAAAAGAAGCAACTAAAGTACGGAATGAATATAGGAATTTATTTTTATAGTCAGGCAATAAATGAAAGTGAAGCAATACAAGAAGCAAGATATACAATAAATCAAATATCAAAATATAATGTTCCAATAAAATATCCAATAGTAATAGATACAGAAAAAACACCAGTAGGTACAGGAAGAGCTGATTATATTTCAAAAGAACAAAGAACAAAAGTTATAAGAGCATTTTGTGAAGAAGTTAAAAAATTAGGATATAAACCTATGATTTATTCGAATAGGGATTACCTTTACTACAATATGAATATTGAAAATTTAAATCAATATGATGTTTGGGTAGCTCATTATGCAAAATCAACAAATTATAAATATCCTTATACAATTTGGCAATACACAAGTTCAGGTTATGTGAATGGAATAGTTGGAAATACAGATATGAATATTGGTTATAAAAGATATTAAGTTTATTGACTAAATAATAGTTTCATTATATAATAATGTCAAAAAAGAGGTGAATACATATGAAAAATAAAAAAATAATTATAATTTTATTATTTATATTATTTTTAGTACTAAACTTTACAATATTTTCATATGCTGAAAATAGTAAAAAACTTGAGATAACAATGGAATATCAATATAACAAAACAAATAATACAGTTATAGCAATAATGCATTCTAATAACCAACTTGTTAACACAAAACCAACTTGGACATTAAGCAAAGACAAATTATCTTATTCAAAATCTTTTAATGCAAATACAACTTATTCGACATCTGTTCAAGATATATATGGAAATATTTTAAATGTAGAGATAAACATTAATCAAGTATTGAAACCACAAATATCATTTGAATATTTTTATAATTCTAATGGAAAAATTACAGGAATAATAAATTCAAATATTGAGCTAAAAAATACAAAGCCTTCTTGGAGCTTAAGCTCAGACAAAAAAAAATATACAAAAATTTTTGATAATGAACAAAATTATACAACAACAGTGCAAACAATATATGGAGATATCATTAATGTAAACATAATAATAAAAAAACAAATTGCAACATTAAAAGTGGAATATAATTACAATGATCAAAGAGACTTAGTAACTGTAAAGATTAAATCTAACATAGAATTAGTAAATACAAAACCAACATGGAATCTAAGCTCAGATAAAAAAGAATACTCAAAAAAATTTGATTCAAATTCTATATATTCAACAACAGTACAAGATGTATATGGGAATATTATAAATGTAAATATTGAAATAACTAAAATTATGCCTAAAATCACATTAGAATATAAATACAATTCAGCCAATACCAACGTAACAGTAAAAATTAAATCTAATTCAGAATTAGCAAATACAAAACCAACATGGAATCTAAGTAAAGATAAAAAAGAATATACAAAAACATTTGATTCGAATCAAGTCTATACTACATTAGTACAAGATAATTATGGAAATGTAGTAATTGCAAATATTGAAATAACAAAATTAATACCAAAAATAACAATGGAATACATATATAATTCTGACAAAACAGTTACAGCTATAATGCATTCAAATTGTCAATTAGCAGATACAAAACCAACATGGACTTTAAGTGAAGACAAATTTACATATTCAAAAATATATAATGAAGATATGTCTTATTTAACTACTGTTCAAGATATATATGGAAATATTGCAACAGTTCAAATAAATGTGAAAATGAAAAATAATTTTAATATAGACACTTCAAAATATCCTGGATATAAAGAAGCAATAGAAAAAATGATTGTAGCACATCCAAATTGGAATTTTGAACTATTATATACTGGTTTAAATTTCAGCAGTGCAGTATATGGAGAATATTCAATACATAATGCAAATTTAGTACCAGCATCATCTGGAAGTGAATGGATATGCCCAGTATGTGGAACAAAAACTTATGATACAGGATGGTATGGAGCATCAGACAAAGCAATTGCATATTATATGGATCCAAGAAATTTCTTGAATGATAGTAATGTATTTCAGTTTTTAGATGCCAATAAATATGAATCAACTTCAGTATCTTTAGAAGGAATTCAAACAAATGTAAATGGAACTTTCTTACAAAACTATGCGAATGATATAAATACAGCTTGTAAAAATCAAGGAGTTAATCCATATTATGTAATATCAAGATTAATACAAGAAAATGGAAAAAATGGTTCAACAACAAGCAAAGGTATGAATGGTGGAGATGGAAAAACATATTATAATCCTTTTAATATAGGAGCTAGTGGAAATAGCACGAGTGAAGTTCTAGCAAATGCTTTAGCAAAAGCAAAAGCTTCTGGTTGGGATACAATGGAAAAAGCTTTAGAAGGTGGAATTGTATTTTTAAAAGCAAATTGGTTAGAAAATTATCAAAATACATTATATCAAAATAGATTTGATATAGATTCTACCAATGGAACATCATTATATTCACACCAATATATGCAAAACTTATCAGCAGCATATAGTGAAGGAAATCTATTAAGGGGATATTACATAAATGCAGGTAAAGTAGATTCAAACTTAACATTCAAAATACCAGTATATGAAGGAATGAGTACTAAACTATCGCCAAGGCCATCAGATAAGGTAAGTAGCGAAGAATATCCTATGAATGTAATAGTAAATACCGAAAGTTCTAGCTTAGCGTTAAGAAGTGAAGCAAGTACTTCAAGTACAGTTATTGCAAGATATGATAAAGGAACAGTTCTACTTTCTGTTAGAAGAGGTATAAATTCAACTTGGCAACATGTTGTGACAAAAGATGGAAAAGTAGGATATATGTCTGGAGAATATTTAAAACAAGTAAGTGATGAAATAAAATGCAATTATAAAGCTTATGTGAAAACTCAAAGTTCAGGAGGTCTTAATGTTAGAACAGGACCTAGTACAACAGCTGGATTTAGCAAAGTTGATTATTTGCCAGACTATACAGAGGTAACAGTAATAGATGATTCAACATATAGCGGATATGAAGGTTCAGATTGGGTAAAATGGACTAGAATAATATTATCAGATGGAAGGCAAGCTTTTGTTCCATCAAGTTATGTTAAAAAATATTAAAAATTGGAGTTAATATATGAAAAAAATTATATACAAAACTATATTATTTATAATTATAGCATTAATTATATTTTCACAAAATATAATTTATGCAACAATGGCAGATTATACAGATGAACAAGCAGATAAAAAATTAGAACAAGAACAAAAAGAATGGAAACAAGAACAAGAAGAAAAAGTAGGAAAATCAAGTAATAATTATTTGAAAACATTAACAGTTAATAATTATAAATTAACACCAAATTTTGATAAACAAACAATAAATTATGAAATTAATAAAGAGGTAACTGATGATAATATAGTAATTGAAGCAGAAACAGACGATGAAAAATCATCTGTTTCTGGAATTGGAAAAATACAATTAAATTCAGGAGAAAATAATATTAAAATAGAAGTAACTGCAGAAAACGGAATGGTTAGAACATATTATATTAAAGTAATAAAGTCTGTTAAACAAGATGTTAGACTAAATAGCTTAAAAATAGAAACTCAAGACAAATCAGAAATAGAAATTACACCTGAGTTTAATTCAAATATTTATGAATATAATTGTGAAGTACAAAGCTATGTAGAAAAGATTGAAATAGATGCAAAATCTAATCTTGAAAATTCAGATATAAAAATTACAGGAAATGAAGATTTAAAAGAAGGTTTAAATCAAGTATTAGTTACATTATCTACAGATAACGATGAAAAGGTAATTTATAAAATAAATGTAACAAGAAAGAAAGCTTCTCAAATACAAGAAAAAAAAGGAATAGATTATAAATATGTAGCAATAATTATAGTTGTAATAATAATATTTATATTTATTTTAGTAACAAGGAAGAAAAAAGGAAAACATAATAAATAAATTGTATAAAAAGCCAAAAAAGTGCAAGAAACCCTTGTACTTTTTTGTGTTTAATGATATTATATAATCGAAAAAAGTGTGAAAGGAAGTGCTTTAATTATATGAAGATTTTAATAACAGGAGCTAATGGAATGTTAGCTAAAGAAATTAGAGAAAAATTTGAGCAAGGAAATGAACTAATACTTACAGATGTAGCAGAATTAGATATAACAAACGAGGCACAAGTTAAAGAATTTGTACAAAATACAAAACCAGAATTAATAATAAACTGTGCAGCTTTTACAGCTGTAGATAAAGCAGAAACTGCAGGAGAAATAGTAGAAAAAATAAATGCAGATGGACCAGGAAATCTAGCAAAAGCAGCAAATGAAATAGGAGCAACTCTAGTACATATAAGCACTGATTATGTATTTGGTGGAGATTTAGATGTAGAAAAAGATTATAAAGAAGATGATCCAAAAGCACCTGTAACAGCTTATGGTATAACAAAGTTACACGGAGAAGAACAAATTGAATCTAATACAGATAAATATTATATATTTAGAACAGCTTGGTTATATGGAATAGGTGGAAACAATTTTGTAAAAACAATGTTAAAACTTGGAGAAGATAGAGATGAATTAAGTGTAGTATCTGATCAACATGGAAGTCCTACTTATGCAAAAGACTTATCTGAAATAGTATATCAATCAGTAACCAAGAAAATACCTTATGGAGTATATAATTCAACTAATGAAGGATACACAACATGGTATGACTTTACAAAAGCAATATTTGAATATACAGGAATAATATGCAAAGTAAATCCTGTTACAACAGAACAATATATTGAAATGATGAATATAGTACAAGCAAAACGTCCTAAAAACTCACAAATGTCAAAAGAAAAACTAAAATCACAAGGTATAAATGTACCAGATTGGGAAGATGGTTTAAAGAGATATTTAAAAGAGGAAGGAAGAATATAATATGAAAAATAGAAAAGGAATTATTTTAGCAGGTGGAAGCGGAACAAGATTATATCCATTAACAATAGCAATATCAAAACAAATTATGCCAGTATATGATAAACCAATGATTTATTATCCATTATCAGTATTAATGGAGGCAAATATTCAAGAAGTTTTAATAATATCAACACCTAGAGATATAGTTACATTTAAAGAATTATTAGGTGATGGCTCACAATGGGGAATGAAATTTGAATATAAAGTTCAAGAAAAACCAAATGGACTAGCAGAAGCATTCATAATAGGAGAAGACTTTATAGGAACAGATAATGTGGCAATGATTTTAGGTGACAATATGTTTTATGGTTCACACTTATCAGAAATGCTAAAAAGAGCAAATGAAAGAGAAAATGAATCAACAATATTTGGATATCAAGTAAAAGACCCAAGAGCTTATGGAGTTGTAGAAATAGATGAAAATGGAAAAGCAATATCAATAGAAGAAAAGCCAGAAGAACCAAAATCAAATTATGCAGTACCAGGACTATATTTTTATACAAATGATGTTGTACAAATAGCAAAAAGTATAAAACCGTCAGCAAGAGGAGAACTAGAAATAACATCAATTAACGAAGAATACATGAAAATGAATAAACTATATGTAGAAACATTTGGAAGAGGAATGACATGGTTTGATACAGGAACACATGATGCTCTTCTTGAAACAGCTAGTTTTGTACAAACAATAGAGAAAAGACAAGGAATGCAAGTATGTTGCCCAGAAGAAATTGCATATAAAAAGGGCTGGATAACAAAAGAACAATTAACAGAACTTGCTAAAATATATATGAAAACAGAATATGGAAAATATCTAATGTCCATTTAGTGACAGATATATAAAAGAAAGGAAAGAATATGATGGGAAAATTCAAGAA
>CAZBMU010000067.1:0-6978 GCA_964493175.1 uncultured Clostridium sp. | reverse complement strand
AAGCTACAATATATATTTTATTTAATCCATTTAAATATTTTTTTGTAAAATCTAGTTCTTCAAAATCACATTTAGAACCTTCATCTAATTTTGCACCAATTGTTTCCCTAATTGCTGTTGGTTGCTCATATATTTCTTTTAACATATAATCGTCATAGCCTTCTTTTTCAGCGCTTGATGCATTCCATTCAATAGATTTTACTCTTTTTTTAATTTCATTTAAATCATTATCATAAAATTTAATATTATCTCTTGAAAGATATGCAAATTCCATATCATTTAAAAGATAAAAATCTCTAGTAAAAGAAAGAATTGCTGGTATATCTGAACATATATAATTTTCTCCATCACCTTTACCAATAACTAATGGACTATCTTGTCTTATTACAATCATATTATCAGGGTAATCTTTGCAAATAATTTCTAAAGCAAAACTACCTTTAAAATCTTTACAAGCTCTTTTAACAGCTCTTAAAAATTTAAGTTCATCATCTTTTTTATCTTTTGAGTAATAATAATGAATTAAATTTGGAATAATTTCTGTATCTGTTTGAGAATAGAAAGTATAGCCATTATTTGATAAAAATTTCTTTAATTCATTATAATTTTCAATTATCCCATTATGAACAACACTAAAAGTTTTTGAATTATCCATATGAGGATGAGAGTTTTCTTTTGAAGGCTTTCCATGAGTAGCCCATCTTGTGTGAGCAATACCAATAGTACCTTTTAAATTATTAATTCCATCTATATTATATAGATTTTTTACTCTACCTTGATCTTTCATAACAGAAAGGTCATTTTTTTCAATTGTTGAAATACCAGCTGAGTCATAGCCTCTATATTCCAATCTAATAAGTCCATTAATAAGAATAGGACTTGCTTTTTTTGTACCTATGTAACCTACAATTCCACACATAGTAATCCTCCTTAAAATATAATCTGGAATTGAAAGCATGCAAAATAAAGAGCTTAATTGTATTAAATTTTGTTATAATATCACTATTATTTTTTTTATTAATACTATGACTTTAAGCAAAAGCCACTAGAGCATCCGCCGAATCTTTCGATAACTCTAGACCTCGTCAACACTTACTTTATTTTAAGAGTCCAGGCGCTATATTTAATTATTTAACTCCTTTCTTTTAAATATAATTTTGCTTTCTTTCAATTTACTTTATTATATTATAACAAAAAGCGAAATGTTGCAAGTCTTAAATTAAAAATCTTGAACAAACCTCAAAAATGCATTATAATAAATGCGAGGTGATAGTTAAATGAAAATAGGAATAATAACGGCAATGCAAGAAGAATATGAAGCAATAGAAAAAATAGTGCAAGAAAAACGAACAAAACAAATTTTAGGAATTAATTTTATAGAAGGAATAATAAAAAACAAAGAATGTGTATTAGTACAATGTGGTGTAGGAAAAGTTAATGCAGCAAGAACAACGCAAATAATGATAGACAATTTTGAAATAGAATGCATTTTCAATTTAGGTTCAGCAGGTGCAATAAACAATGAATTAAAAATTGGAGATGTTGTTATTGGAAAAAATGTATATCAACATGATTTTGATATTACAGCATTTAATCATAATAAAGGTTATGTGCCTGGTGTAGGAGACAAAATTGAATGTGATAAAAACTTGGTAAATAAATTTGAACAAACAATAAAAAACATAAAAGATAAAAACTATCAAATAAAAATTGGAGCAGTAGCAACAGGAGATATATTTTTAACAGAAGAATGGATGAAAAATAAAATAAGAAAAAAATTTGATGCAGATATTGTAGATATGGAATGTGGAGCAATTGCACAAGTTGCATATTTAGATAACATTCCTTTTATAGTAGTAAGAAGTATTTCAGATGTACCAAATGGAGAAAATGGTAATACATTTGATGAAAATTTAGAATTAGCATCTGAAAGAGCAGCAGAAGTTTTAGTAGAATTTTTTAAATAAAAAATCACTCCAAAAGACTTGTATAAATTTTTAGTTTTGGTATATAATTTATACAAATCGAAAGGAGTGATTTTTGTGGATAGAAAAATCAAGGTAGTTCAATATGGAACTGGAAAAATGAGTGTATATACAATGAGGTATATATATGAAAAAGGAGCAGAAGTAGTAGGAGCGGTTGATGTAAATCCCGCAGTAATAGGAAAAGACATAGGAGAAATAATGGGATGTGAAAATAAAGGTGTAACAGTTGTGTCTATCGAAGATGCAGAAAATATGATAATAGAAACAAAGCCAGATATAGTAGTTGTAGAAACTATGAGTTTAATAAAAGATGTTGAAGATGCGCTTATGTTATGTGCAAAACTTGGAGTAAATGCAATTACAACATGTGAAGAAGCTTTTTACCCAATGAACTCAAATCCTAAAATAACAAAAGCATTAGATGATTTAGCTAAACAAAATGGTTGCACAATAACAGGAAGTGGATATCAAGATATATATTGGGGACAATTAATTAGTTCAATTGCAGGTTCTACACAAACAATCAAAAAGATTAAAGGAAGTTCCAGTTATAATGTAGAAGACTATGGAATAGCACTAGCAGAAGCACATGGTGCAGGTTTAACATTAGAAGAATTTGATAAACAAGTAGCTTCAGTAGACAGAATTTCAGATGAAGAAAGACAAGCCATGATAGATAGAGGAGAATATCTACCATCATATATGTGGAATGTAAATGGCTGGTTATGTGATAAATTAGGATTAACAGTAAAACATCAAACTCAAAGAACAGTACCACAAACGCATACAGAAGATATCTATTCTTCAACATTAGGAATGACTGTAAAAGCTGGAGATGCAACAGGAATGAGTGCAGTTGTTACAACAGAAACAGAAGAAGGGATTATAATAGAAAGTGAATGTATAGGAAAAGTATATTCAAAAGATGATTTTGATAAAAATGAATGGACAGTAATAGGAGAACCAGAAACAACTTTAATAATAAATAGGCCAGCAACAGTAGAGTTAACATGTGGAAGTATTGTAAATAGAATACCAGATGTTATAAATGCAAAATCAGGATATGTTCCAACAGAAGAAATAGGAGAATTAAATTTTAAAGTTAAACCTTTAAATGAATATGTGAATTAAAAAAATAAGGAGAGTTACAAAAAAGTAGCTCTTTTTTGTTGTTAAAAATAAAACAAAAATTCGCAAAACTATTGACAACATTTTTATATAAATATATAATTATAAAAAATATAGATGTATTCCAGAATGGACATTGAAAGGAGTAAAAATGAAAGAAAAGTTTTTAGAATTATTAAAACAAGTAAAAAGAGAAGGAATTGAAGAATTAATAGAATTTTTAGAAAAATCAGATTTTTTTAAAGCACCTGCAAGTACAAGATTTCATGGAAATTATGAAGGTGGTTTAGCTGAGCACAGTATGAAAGTATATGAAATTTTAAAATATAAAGTTGAAAATTGTGTAATGGATATTAAAATTCCAGAAGAATCAATTATTTTAATAGGGTTATTACATGATATTTGTAAAACGAATTTTTATAAAACAGATTATAGAAATGCAAAAAATGCATTAGGAGTATGGGAAAAAGTACCATATTATACAGTAGAAGATACTATACCTTATGGTCATGGGGAAAAATCAGTTATGATGATTACAGAATATATTAAACTCACACCAGAAGAAAAATATGCAATTCGTTGGCATATGGGTTATACAGAGCCAAAAGAAAACTATAATGCAATAGGAGCAAGTTATAAAAAATATCCAATTGCACTATTAACAAATGAAGCTGATTTAGAGGCAACATATTTTTTTGATATATAATTTTATAAAAAATGAAGGGATAGAAAAATGATAGCATATATAAATGGAAAATTAGAAATGAAAATGACAGGATATATTGTAATTGATGTTGGTGGAATAGGCTACAAAATATTTATGTCAGACACAGGAATTGAAAAACTAGGAAATATAGGTGAATTAGTTAAGGTACATACATATTATAGAGTACAAGAAAACGATATAAGTATTTTTGGATTTAATACATTAGAAGAATTAAAACTATTTGAGCTATTAATAAGTGTTAGTGGAGTTGGAGCAAAAACTGCACTAACAATGCTTGCTGTTTGTGAGCCTTCAGAATTTGCTTTTGCAGTTATATCAGAAGATGTAAAAACACTAACTTCTATTCCGGGAATTGGTCCAAAATCTGCTAAAAGAATTATTTTAGAATTAAAAGATAAAATAAAGAAAGAACAAGAAATAGAAAATATTAAAAATCATATTGAATCTAGTAAGCAAATAAATACAAAATTACAAGAAGCTATTAAAGACAATGATAAAATTGAAGAAGCAATAGCTGCTTTACAAGTTTTAGGATATAACAAAAAAGAAATTGAAAAAACGTTTAATAAATTAGAAATAAAAGAATTAAGTACAGAAGAATTAATTAAGAAAGGATTAAATTTATTAGGAAGGTAAGTTAAAAAGTATTATGAATAATAATGAACCATTAGCATTTAGAATGAGGCCAAAAACATTGGAGGATTATGTTGGTCAAGAACATGTACTTGGGAAAGATAAAATACTATACAGAACAATAAAAGCAGATAGATTATCTAGTATTATTTTATTTGGACCACCTGGATGTGGTAAAACATCACTTGCGAGAGTAATTAGTGAAACAACAAAATATAAATTTTATAAGATAAATGCTGTAACTGCAGGTGTTGCTGATATAAAAAGAGTTATAGAAGAAACAAAAAATTTTATGCTAAATCCAACAGGAAAAAGTATATTATTTATAGATGAAATTCATAGATTCAATAAATTGCAACAAGATGCATTACTTCCATTTGTAGAAAATGGAACAATAATTTTAATAGGTGCAACAACTGAAAATCCATATTTTGAAGTAAACAAAGCTTTGATTTCTAGATCAATGGTAATAAAATTAGAGCCATTAACAGAAAATGATGTTTATAAAATCTTAAAAAATGCATTAGAAAGAAAAGATGGGCTTGGGGAATATAATATAAAAATAGAAGATAAAACTTTAAAAAAACTAGCAGGAATTGCAAATGGAGATGTAAGAACAGCTTTAAATGGTTTAGAAGTTGCAACATTAACAACAACTATGAGTGAAGATGGTTTTATACATCTAACAGATGAAATAATAAAAAATAGCGTACAAAATAGAAAAGCGATATTTGATAAAAATGGAGAACAACATTATGACAACATAAGTGCATTTATAAAATCAATGAGAGGATCAGACCCAGATGCAGCAGTATTTTATTTAGCAAGAGCACTAAATGGAGGAGAAGACCCAATGTTCTTAGCACGAAGAATTGTAATATGTGCATCAGAAGATGTAGGGATGGCAAATCCAAATGCATTAGTTGTTGCAAATAGTGCTATGCAAGCAATACACATGATAGGAATGCCAGAAGCAAGAATATTATTATCTGAAGCAGCAATATATGTAGCAAAATCAAAAAAATCAAATGCATCATATTTAGCAATAGATAAAGCATTATCTGATGTTCAAAATAAAGATACAGGAGAAATACCAATGCATATTAGAAATGCACCAGTAGAAAAGATGAAAGAATTAGGATATAATGAAGGATATCTATATCCACATGATTTTCCAAACCATTGGGTAGAGCAGCAATATTTACCAGATAAAATGTTAGGAACAAAATACTATGAGCCAGATAATATAGAATAATAATTTTGAAATATAAATAAAAATAAAAAAATTGGAAAACCTACTAAAAAAGTAGGTTTTTATTATGTTAAAAAAAATATTAATAGGAATTATTGCAGGAATTGTATGTGGACTTTTTGGTTCTGGAGGAGGAATGATATTAGTTCCTTCATTTATACATTTGTTATATATGAAAGATTCAAAAGCAAGAGGAACATCAGTATTTTGTATACTACCAATGGTATTAACTAGTGGGATTTATTATTATAAAGGAAATTATATAAATTGGAAAATAGCAATTTTATGTGCAATAGGAGGAACGATTGGTGGATATATTGGTGCAAAGCTCTTAAAAAAATTACCTGAAAGAATATTTGAAATTGCTTTTGTAATTTTTTTAACATATGCATCAATAAAAATATTATTTAGCTAGCAGGGATTTGGGGACGTCCCCAAATCCCTGAAAGGAGAAATGATGGAAATTATTATTGGTATTTTATCTGGAATTGTTAGTGGAGCTGGAATGGGTGGAGGCACCATTTTAATTCTTTTATTAAGCTTTTTACTTGGCATTGAACAACATGTTGCACAAGGTGCTAATTTAATATTTTTTATTCCAACTTCTATAATAGCAATTTTAGTAAATTTAAAAAATAAAAATATTGATTTAAAATTAGCAGTTACTGTATCTATATTTGGTATATTTGGTGCAATAATAGGTGCAAATATATCAACAAACATAAATGTAAATATGTTAAGAAAAATTTTTGGAATTTTTTTATTTTTTATAACAATATATGAAATATATTCCATAATCAAAAAGTATAAAAAAAAGAAAAATAACAATAATAAGAAAAAAGAGAGGTGATTTTAATGAAATTTATTAAAGGTGTTATGATAGGAGGATTATTAACTACAGGTTTAGTTATGATGTATACTGAAACAGGAATGATGAATAAAAAAGCTATGATGAAAAAAGGAAGAAAAATGGCTAAAAAAATTGGAATTATATAATTATCAAAAATTCATTTATTTCATATAATATATTAAGCATCATAATGTTGCTTAAGAAAGGATGAGATAAATGGAAATGGATAATAAAAAACCTCATTGCCCAATATTAGATGTTGATGGAGTAATATCAGGAGGTAAACAATTTGATTTAGATATAACTTTACAAGAAGATAATAGAGATGTAATCTATGGTGTAGTAAAAAATTGTTTTAAAGAACCTGTTGAAAATGCAGTTATAAAATTAGTAGAAGTTG
>CAZBMU010000066.1:3186-7396 GCA_964493175.1 uncultured Clostridium sp. | reverse complement strand
AACAATTTTTGTCCTTCTCTACGGCATCTACGACATTGTTCGTCTTTATATCTTGCCATTTTAATTATTTCTCCTTTCTTGTTTTATTGAAACTATACTCTACGTCTTTTTGGTGGTCTACAACCATTGTGTGGTATTGGTGTTACATCTTTTATGCTACTTAATTCTAAACCTGCTGTTTGTAAAGCTCTTATAGCTGCTTCTCTACCAGCACCAGGTCCTTTAACAAATACTTCAACAGATTTTAGCCCATGTTCCATAGCAGCTTTTGCAGCTGTTTCTGCAACTTGGCCTGCTGCAAATGGTGTGCTTTTTCTTGAACCTTTATATCCAAGTTCTCCAGCACTTCCCCATGATATTGCATTCCCTTGTGTATCTGTAATTGTAACTATTGTATTATTAAAACTAGAATGAATATGTGCAGCTCCTCTTTCAATGTTTTTTCTATTTCTTCTAGCTACTTTTTTAGTTGCTACATTTTTAGCCATTTTGCAATTTCCTCCTTATTATTTTTTACTCTTGCTAACTAATTTTCTAGGTCCTTTTCTAGTTCTAGCATTAGTTTTTGTTCTTTGGCCTCTTACTGGTAAGCCTCTTCTATGTCTTAGTCCTCTATAACATCCAATTTCTGTTAGTCTTTTTATGTTTAGAGCAACTTCTCTTCTAAGGTCTCCTTCTACTTTGTAAGATTCATCAATAACTTTTCTTATACCGTTTATTTGTTCGTCTGTTAAGTCTTTAACTCTTGTATCTGGATCTACTCCAGCTTTTTCAAGAATTTTTCTAGAACTTGATACTCCTATTCCATAAATATATGTAAGTCCTATTTCTACTCTTTTTTCTTTAGGTAAGTCTACTCCTGATATACGAGCCATATTTTTTTGCACCTCCAAATTTTTTGTTTTGTTTTTTGTTTTAAATAAATTTAAAGATGAAATGCTAAAGGTAGGTATTCTTTAAATTCTTTAAAACATATATATAAACACAAATTTGATATGTAACCCTTTGTTTTAAAAGGATTATCAGCCGCTACCTAATTTGTGTTATTAACTGATTTTAAGGATTTATCCTTGTCTTTGTTTGTGTTTAGGGTTTTCACAGATAACTCTAGTAACACCCTTTCTTTTGATAACTTTACATTTATCACATATTTTTTTAACTGATGGTCTAACTTTCATTTCTTTCACCTCTCTTTGTTTACTTAGCTCTCCATGTAATTCTCCCGCGAGTAAGGTCATATGGAGAAAGCTCTACTTTTACTTTATCACCAGGTAATATTTTTATATAATTCATTCTTAATTTACCTGATATATGAGCTAATATTTGATGTCCATTTTCAAGTTCTACCTTGAAATTAGTATTTGGTAGTGCTTCAACTACTATTCCTTCTACCTCTATAACATCTTCTTTTGACAATTTTTTTACCTCCTATTAAAGGTTTATTTTCTTAGTTTAAGCATAATTTTCCAATTATACATAATAACTACTATATTATATAATATTATTTTAGTATTGTCAATACTTCTGGTTCTTTTTCTGTAATTAAAATTGTATTTTCATAATGTGCAGATAATGAACCATCTTCTGTTATAATTGTCCATCCATCGTCTAATTCAAGAATGTTTGGTTTGCCTTGAATTACCATAGGTTCCACAGCTAATGTCATGCCTGGTTCTAATCTTATTCCTCTGCCTGCTTTTCCATAATTTGGAATACCTGGGTCTTCATGCATTTGTCTTCCTATTCCATGTCCTTGAAATTCTCTAACAACAGAATAACCTTGAGAATGAACATATTCTCCTATACTATGAGAAATATCTCCAATTCTATATCCTGGTTTTGCATATTTAATTCCTTCATAAAAAGCTTGTTTTGTAACTTCAACTAATCTTTTTGCTTCTTTTGATACATTTCCAATCATAAAAGTTCTTGCTGCATCACCATTAAATCCATTTTTTAATGCTACTGTATCTATGCTTACAATATCTCCATCTTTTATAATTCTATCTTTTGATGGTATTCCATGAATAACTTCATCATTTATAGAAATACAAATTGACGCAGGATATGGTGGAACTCCTTCCATTCCGATATCATAACCCTTTTCTGCTGGAATAGCTCCATTTTCTCTTATAATTTTTTCAGCTAATCTATCAACTTCCCAAGTTGTCATTCCTGCTTTTATTATATTTTCTAATCTATCATATAATATTGCTACAACCTTACAAGCCTCTCTCATTAATTCTATTTCTTTTTTAGATTTAATTGTAACCAATTTTCTCTCCTTAAAAATTTTCTTTTATATATTTAATAACATCTTCTGCAACTTCCTTGCCAAGTTTAGCATCTTTACTAACTACTGCAGAATATAATTTTCCCGTTCTTTCATAATAGTTAACAAGCGGACTTGTAATTTCAAAGTAATTTTCTAATCTTGAGCTAGCAGTATCAATAGTATCATCTTTTCTTTGAATAAGTTTATGTCCACATTTATCACAAATTCCATCTTCTTTTGGTGGATTTAAAACCAAATTATAAACTGTTTTACATTCATTATTTGAGCATATTCTTCTATTTACTATTCTCTCTAAAATCTCTTCTTTAGGTGTAGTTAAATTAATTACAATATCAACATTTCTACCTTTAGTTTCTAAAATTTTATCTAATTCTTCTGCCTGTTTTACTGTTCTTGGAAATCCGTCTAGAATAATTCCATCTTGAACATCTGGATGTTCTAATCTATCTACAACAATTCCTATAGTAACATCATCTGGTACTAAACTACCTTTAGAAATATAACTTTCTGCAAGTTTTCCTAATTTAGTTTGCTCTTTGATATTTTCTCTAAAAATATCTCCTGTAGATACTTGTGGTATTTCTAGCTTTTCTTTTAAAATACTAGCAATTGTACCTTTACCAGTTCCTGGCGCACCTAACATAATAATAACCATAAAAACACTTCCTTCTTTATTTTTTTGACATCAGGGAAAGACCTTTTGGCAATTATTTTTGCCATCAAGAAAATCCCTTTGAAGTAAATTTTTAATAAGTTTATATATATTAACAATTAAAATTTTATTAACATATATAAACTTATTAAAAAACTAAAATGATTAAAGGAGTGTCCCTCTTTCCCTAAAATAGGGAAAGAAAGAACGTCCCCTAATCCCTTTTATTCTAAGAATCCTTTGTAATGTCTCATTGCAAGTAATGATTCTAGTTGTTGAACTGTCTCTAATGCAACACCTACAACAATTAATATTGATGTACCACCAAAGGCAATATTTAGGTTTGTAAACCTTAATAACATTGGAATTATAGCTATCACAGCTAGGAATAGTCCTCCAAACCATGTTAACTTAGATATTATTGATGATAAATATTCTGTTGTTGGTTTTCCTGCTCTTATTCCTGGTATGAATCCACCATTTTTCTTAATATTATTAGATACTTCTGCTGGGTTAAATGTAGCATATGTATAGAAAAATGTAAACCCTACTATTAGTAATAAGTAAACAATCGCATTTGCTAAACTATATCCCCATCCAACACTTGAAGTTGATGTAGCTATTGAAAATTTGTATACTCCTGCCCAGAATCCTGTTTGACTTGCTATATCTTTTATAAATATTTGAATAATCATTGCTGGAAATGTCATGAATGAAGAAGCAAATATTACTGGCATAACCCCTGCCATTACTAATTTTAATGGAATGTGTGTGTTTTGTGCTCCTACCATTTTTCTTCCCACTACTTTTTTAGAATATTGTACAGGAACTTTTCTTTCTGCTTGTTGTACAAATACAACTCCAGAAACTAATATAATAGCTCCTATTATAATTCCAAGTGCAGTTAATAGTCCTGTTGTACTAAATCCTGCATCTGTCATAATTAAATTCCATAATGTAGTTACTCCACCTGGTAATCTTGAAATAATACCAACAAATATTAGTATTGAAATACCATTTCCAATTCCTTTATTTGTTATTTCATCTCCTAACCAAGTAAGTATTGCTGTACCTGCAACTAAACCTGTTACAACTAAAGCACCTGTTACAAATTTATCATTTACAAATATTCCTGAAGATTTATATGATAAATAGATTCCAATTCCTTCTACTAAAGCTAATATAATAGTTAAGAATTTTGTATATCTATTTATTTTCTTTCTTCCTTCTTCTCCACCTTCTTTAGTTAATCTTTCTAAAGC
>CAZBMU010000066.1:0-3086 GCA_964493175.1 uncultured Clostridium sp. | reverse complement strand
TTTAAAGCATTTTTTATTGTTTTAAACAATTAAATCACCTCTGCCTTTCCACCTAAAGCTTCGATTTCTTCTTTTGCTTTCGCTGTGAATCTCTTAGCTTTAACATTTAATTTTTTCTCTAATTTTCCAGTTGCTAAAACAACAATACCATCATTTATTTTTCCGATAATTCCTTCTTCTAATAAACTTTCAGCAGTAACATCTGTAGCTTTAGTTTTGTTTAGCATTTTTAATGTTACTTCTGTGTATGTTTTAGCATGAATGTTTGTAAATCCTCTTTTTGGTAATCTTCTATATAATGGTGTTTGACCTCCTTCGAAGCCACGTCTTACTCCACCACCAGATCTTGCTTTTTGTCCTTTATGACCTCTTCCAGATGTTTTTCCGTTTCCAGAAGCCATACCACGACCTACTCTATTTCTTTTTACTTTTTTTACAGCTGGTTTTAATTCGTCTAATTTCATTTAAGTCTTGCACCTCCTCTTTTTATTGGTCAGGGGACACTCTTAAAGTATCTCCTCTACTTTTTTTCCTCTTTTTTTAGCTACTGATTCTACAGTTTGCATTGATTTTAAACCTTCTATTGTAGCATAAACAACGTTTCTTGGATTATTTGTTCCAATAACTTTTGTTCTTATATTTTTGTATCCTGCTAATTCTAATACTGGTCTAACACTACCACCAGCGATAACTCCAGTACCGATTGCAGCTGGTTTTAACATTACTTTTGCACTTCCAAAAGTTCCTACAAATTCATGAGGTACTGTTGTTTCAACAACTGGAACTTCTACTAAATTCTTTTTAGCTTCTCCTATAGCTTTTTTGATTGCATCTGGAACTTCAGATGCTTTACCATTTCCAACACCTACATGACCATTTTCATCACCAACAACAACTACTGCACTAAATCTAAAAGTTCTACCACCTTTAACAACTTTTGCAACTCTGTTGATAGCAACTACTTTTTCTTTTAATTCATTTTTTTCTTCCATAGTTTCCTCCTTTTCTAATAATGTCAGGGGACACTCTTCTTCCCCTGGGTATTCCTAATTCTGTTTGAAGGGTATCCCCTCCACTTATGAATTAATAATTACCCTCTATTTTTATTTTTTATATGTTTTAGAAAATTAAGCCGCCTTCTCTTGCTGCTTCTGCTAATTCTTTAACTACTCCATGATAGATATATCCACCACGGTCAAATACAACATTTGTAATGTTTTTAGCTGCAGCTTTTTTAGCAATTAATGTTCCTAATTCTTTAGCAGCTTCTTTATTAGCATATTTTGTTTTAATTTCTTTATCTAATGTTGAAGCAGCAACTAAAGTATTCGCTTTAACATCATCGATAATTTGTACATATAAATTTGAATTACTTCTATATACACATAATCTTGGTCTTTCAGCTGTTCCAGATATTTTTCTTCTAACTCTAATATGTCTTCTAGTTCTTTCCATTTTTCTATCTGTCTTCTTAACCATGTTTTCTATTCTCCTTCCTTAAAATTTATTTACCTGTCTTACCTTCTTTTCTTCTAATAACTTCATCGCTATACTTAATACCTTTACCTCTATAAACTTCAGGTGGTCTTTTTGTTCTAACTTCTGCTGCAGTTTGACCAACTAATTCTTTATCAATTCCTCTAACAATAATTGTGTTAGGATTTGGAACATCAAAAGTAATTCCTGCTGGTGCTTCAAATATTACTGGATGTGAATATCCTAAAGTTAGATTTAAATTATTTCCTTGTTTTTGAACTCTGTAACCTACACCATTGATTTGTAACTCTTTAGTGTATTCTTTGGTTACACCTATTATCATATTGTTAATTAAAGTTCTTGTTAAACCATGTAGACTTCTGTTAAAAGCTTCATTGTCTTTTCTTTCAACTTTAATTTCATTTGCTTCCATTTTCAAAGAAATATTGTTATGTATATCTCTTTCTAATGTACCTTTTGGCCCTTTTACAGTAAGATGTCTACCATCTATTTTTACTTCAACATCTGCTGGTACTGTAATAGGTTTATTTCCTATTCTTGACATTTAAGTTTTCCCTCCTTCTTTTCTATTATTTTTTATGTTTATGATTAATTTAATTAAAATTACTATTTGAACAATGAATGGTAATCTTATTCATTATTCATACCTCTTAAAAATATTTTTATAAAATTGATTAAAAGTAGTGAGATGTAAATTTTGGATTAGTCAGTACAGGTTGAAGGCGTACGTAGGTACGTCGAAATCTGGACTGGATAACCAAAATTTGCAGATTGCTGCTTTTAATCGATTTTCTACCAGATGTAAGCAAGAACCTCTCCACCAACACCTAATTCTCTAGCTTCTTTATCAGTTTTTAAACCTTTTGATGTAGAAATAATAGCAATTCCTAATCCATTTAATACTTTTGGTAACTCATCTTTTGAAGCATATACTCTAAAACCTGGTTTGCTAATTCTTTTTAAACCATCAATTACTCTTGTACCTTTTTCATCATATTTTAGAGTAACTCTTATAATTCCTTGAGTATCATCTTTAATTTCTTCAAAAGTTTTAATATATCCTTCTTTTAATAAAATTTCAGCAATTCCAAGTTTCATTTTAGAACTTGGTATATCAACTGTTTTATGTTTTGAACTATTTGCATTTCTAATTCTTGTTAACATATCTGCAATTGGATCTGTAATGTTCATTAATTACTAACCTCCTTTTTTATTTTTTTATAAGATTTACGTTTTTATTTAATTTTGTCGAAATTGATTATATTGTGCATTTTTGTGAATTAATCAGGATGAAGGCGTACATTGGTACGTCAAAGTTTGATTAATGATACGAAAATGTGCAAGATGATTAATTCCGGCAAAATTCTACCAACTTGCTTTCTTAACACCCGGAATCTCACCCTTATGTGCTAATTCTCTAAAGCATACACGGCAAATTCCAAATTTTCTAATATAGCTATGTGGTCTTCCACATATTTTGCATCTATTATATTCTCTAGTTTTATATTTTTGTGGTCTTGCTTGTTTTACTTTTAACAGGCAGAACCTCATCGTCGAGGGCTGCTACATCCCGCCCGACTGGCGAAAGG
>CAZBMU010000065.1:0-7421 GCA_964493175.1 uncultured Clostridium sp. | reverse complement strand
GGAGTGTCCCCTAATCCCCAAAAAGAGGGAAAAAAGGACCGTCCCCAAATCCCTCTTACGCAAATAAGGCTTTCATAAATTTTTTAAAAAATAAATCGAAAAATGTTACAAAAATGTAATGAAACTTTAAAATTACAACAATAAAAATCAGAAAGAGAGTTTCCCTAAAAGGATAAAAAAAGAGCTTTGTAATATTTGGCAAAATAGGCAAAAACTTATATTGACTTTAAAAACTTAAAATAATAGTATAAATATAGGAGAAAAGGAACTTTATAAGGTTTTAGAGGAGGATAAAAATGAAACAGAAGATTTTAAATATTTTGTGTGTAACAACACTTATTATTACCCTAACGATGACATATTTTGTCTATGTTAGTTCAAGTATAATAAGTTATGCGAATGATAGTACACTAACAAATAATAAAAATGTAGAATTTGATGCCTATTTTAAAAATGAAAATAATGAAAAAACAACAGATAAAGATATTGCATCAGATAATTTAGAAACTAGCCTATTTTTATATTTTAATGTAAAAAATGAGGGTAATTTAGATGCAACAATTAAGCTAGAAAATTCAAATTTTAAATTTAAAACATCTGAAAGTAAATATGTTAAAGAAATACAAGATAACTTGATCAAAATAAATCAAATAGATTCAAGCTCAGAAGTTGAAATTGAAGTAAAAATAGAATTTTCAAGAAATCAAAAAATTACATATGATTTATTAAAACAAGAAAGTATAGTAACTTTAGAAGCAAAATATATAAATGAAAAATCAGATTCTTTTGATGTTAATTCTTCTAAAAACTTAAAATTAAATTTAATTAATAATATAACAAGTGAAGATATTGAAAATAATGCACAAATAATAACGAATAAAGTTTTAGAGGTAAACGGAGAAGAAAAAAGAGTATTACAAATTTCTGTTAAATCTGGTATTATTCAAAACAAATTTCCTATAAAAAATATTATATTAGGAGTAATAGTCCCAGAAATTGATGGAAATGTACCAGAAATTAATTATAATTCAAGGTTTACTGATATAAGCAATACAGATTTTGAATATAAAGATGGAATAGCAAAGATTAATATGTATAATGAAGAAGGAAAATGGAGTACTAAAGGAAATGAAGAAATTATTTTGACATATTCATATCCATCTGATATTTCAATAGATAATATTAAAATAAAAACAGTACAAAAAGTTACATTATTTGATGATACAGTACATAATTCAAACCAAGTTGAAATAAATGTAGATAAAGAAACAGATGGTACAGTAATATTAAAAATACAAAACAAAGAAAATAGTATTTATAAAGGAAAATTAAACTATGGTATAGATAGAGAATATAAAACAAAAACAACAATACAGTACAACTTAATTGGAGTTGCTCAAAATGTTGAAATAGAAGAAAATGAAGCTACATATGAAATAAACAATCAAAATGTTAATGCAAATACATATTTTGTTCAAACATCAATGAAAAAAAGTGAAGTAGAAGATATATTAGGAGAAGATGGAAAACTAGAGATATTAGATGAAAATAACAATATATTGTCAACAATAGATTCAACAACAGAAACAGATGAAAACGGAATTATAAAAAATAATTATAATGAAGTGAAAAAGATAAAAATAATAACAACAGAACCAAAGAAATTTGGAGAAATAAATATACAAAATGAAAAAGTAATAAAACAAACAGACAAAAATATAGTTAAGCAATCATCTAAAATTATAGAACAACTTACAGCAAAATATAATAATGAAGATATAAAACAAACAATAAAAAATGAAATAATACTTAAAGAAACTAAAACAGAAGCACAAATTAGTATAAATAAAAAACAACTATCAACTTTAAATTCTAATAATGTTGATATAAGTGCGGTATTGAAATCAGCAAAAGAACAAGAAGATTTATACAAAAATCCAAAAATAGAAATTGTTTTACCAAGTGAAATACAAGAAATTAAAGTAAATAGTATAAATAAACTATATGCAGACGAATTTGAAGTGAAAAAAGCAATATTAGAAACAAAAGAAGGAACAGGAAGAGTAATAACAATTGAATTACAAGGTGAGCAAACATCATATCTTTCTGAATTAAGTGAAGGAATACAACTTATAATAAATGCTGATATATCATTTAATAAAATAACACCATCTAAGCAAACAGATTTGATAATGAAATATACAAATGAAAATGGAATAGATGAAAATTATCAAACAGAAGCAAAAGTTAATATTATGTCTAAATATGGACTATTTGTTTATAGTAAAGTAAGTGGATTTGATGATAATAATATAATAGAAAATATAACAGATGAAACAACAAATATTAATTTAAAAGAAGAAAAAATAATAACAATAGAAAGAAGTATTATAAATAACTTTGAACTAAATATAGAAAATGTAAAAATATTAGGTGAAATACCTGAAATTGGAGAATTAGTAGAAGTATCAACAAATGTTGATGAAGCACAAGTATCTTATATAAATAATAAACAATATGAGATAAATATACCAAATAATACAATTGTTCCAGCTCAATTAATAACAATAATTTCTAAAATTAAAATAAAACCAAATTTACAAAAACAAGACAATTATGAAAAACTAAAAGTAAATTATAGTTATTGTGGAGAAAAACTAAATGGAGAATATACTGTAAATTTTAAAAATAATTCAATTACAAGTGTAAAAAATATAAAAACATCACAATTATTAAAACAAAGTAATGTAAATGGAATTGGTGAATTAGCAATTACAGCTACTAGTGGAGGAAATGAGCTAGTAGAAGGAGCAGAAATAAATGAAGGACAAACAGTAAATGCAAAATTAGTATTAACAAATACTACAGGAGAAACTTTAAATAATGTAAAAATAATTGCAAAACAAGAAAATGCGATATTATATAATTATAAACAACATCAAGAATATAATACTGCAACAGAATCAGATTTAATGACAGTCACACATTATGAGGAAGATGAAAGTATAACACAAAGAGAATTTTTAACAGAAAAATTAGAGCCAGGAGAAAGTGCTACATTTGAATACGAATATTCAGTAGCAGAAAAACCTGGAGAAGAAACAAATGGAACAATAACAATAAGTGCTGATAATAAAGAAGAGCAAACAATTTCAGCTTTAAATAATACAATAGTAGATGCAGATATAAAAATAAATGTGAAATATAGCGAAAACCTTGAAAGAAAAATAATAGCAGGTGGAGTATTTTCAACAATATTAAACATTAAAAATATTGCTAATGAAGACTTAGAAAATATAACTGTAAAAATGCCATTACAGGATGAAATAGAATTAATTACAGAAGATTTACCTGAAAATGAAAACTTCACTTTAACAAAAATAGAAAATAAGGTAGCAATTTTTAATTTGCAATCTTTAAAATCTGGAGAAAGTGAAAATGTAACAATAACCTATTCTGTAAATAACTTTGAAACAAAAGAAGCTGATATAAAAATCTCAGCAAGTGCAACAATAGGTGAAAAAGAATATGTGTCAAATGAAATGACAAATACAGCATATAACTTAAATGTGAATATTTCAGCTATACAAGAAGGAAATGTAAAAACTGAAAGTGTAAAAATTGGAGACAAAATAATATATACAACGACAATTAAAAATAATGAAAATGAAGTAAAAGGTATAGAAATAGAAGATTCAATACAGAAAGAGCTAAGTGTAGAAAAAGCTTATATTATAAAGAATGGAGAGCAAATAAATATACCAATAGAAGAGAATACAAAAGTTATAAATTATAGAACAGAAATAAATAGTAATAGTGAGATTGAATTTATACTTGAAACAAAAATTATCAATACTGGCTCTAAATCTGAAAGTGAAGATGAAGAAGAAAATGAAAAGATAATAAAAAATGTTGTAGGAATTAATGCATTCACAGATTATATCGAATCAAATGCTATAACATACACATTAGATGAAGAAGATATTTTAGGTGATAGTGTAGATGATAATAATCAAAATGAAGATAATACAAATAATAATGACAATAATTCTGATAATAATAATTCACAAAATCAAGATAACACAAATAATTCGGATATTGGTAGCAATAGTAATGAAACACAATATACAAATAATTTAATATCAGGTGTAGTTTGGTTAGATGAAAATAAAGATGGAGAAAGAACTTCAAGTGAAGAAACAATAGATAATATAGAAGCTATTTTATTAGATGCAAATAATGGCGAAATAATATCTTCAACATATACAGATGAAAATGGTTATTATGAATTTTCACAAATAAATAATGGAAGATATATGGTAGAAATTAAATATGATAGTCAAAATTATTCTATTACAGAATACAAAAAATCTGGCATTTCAGAAAGTAGGAATTCAGATATAGTACAAAAACAAATTGATGGAGAAGATGTAGGATTAACAGATGTAATAGAAGTAAATAATAACAATATTTCAAATATTGATGCAGGATTAATTGAAAATGATACATTTAATTTAAGTTTAAACAAATATATTACTAAAGTTATTGTACAAAATAGTAAAGGAACAAGAGTGTTACAATATGACAAAGAAAAACTAGCAAAAGTAGAAATACCAGCAAGACAATTAGCAGGTTCTATTGTTATTGTAGAATATAATTTAGAAATGAAAAATGAAGGAGAAACGCCTGGATATGCATCAGAAATAATTGATTATATACCAGATGACTTAAAATTTAGTTCAGAAATAAATCAGAATTGGTATTTATCAACAGATAAAAAAATACACAATATTAGTTTAGCAAATGAAATTATAAATCCAGGAGAAAGCAAAGTAATTTCATTAACATTAACAAAAACAATGACAGAAAATAATACTGGGGTATTTGTAAATAAAGCTGAAATAGCTAAAACAAGCAATAACTTAGCGATTGAAAATGTAAGTGAAAATGATAATAATGAAGCAAAAATATTAGTATCTATAAAAACAGGAAATATAAGACTTACAATTTTAATAATTAGTATAGCTCTTGTAATATTAACAATTACAGCATATCAATTAAAAAGAAAAAAGGGGGATAAAAATGAATAAATCAACTAAAAAATTTATTTTAATATTATTTGCATTTTTAATATCCCTTTATATAATGGCAACTAAATGTTATGCTTTAGGAGATGAAGAATTAGCAGCAGATGCAGGAAAATGTGGAACTAGTGATGCTTATTTTAATAGAACTATATCAAGTTTAAAGAATAAAGGTGTTACCTTAAATTCAGATGGTATAAATGCATATGACCATGTTGGAGAATGTTGTATTGAAGATGTAGGAGGTACTAGTAACAATTCAGCAATAATTAAAACAATAGTTGATTTATTACCAGAAGATAAAATTGAATATTATGTTGAAAATGGAAGTAAGAAAACGTCAGATGAAGCAAGTGTTGTAAATGTTTTTAAAATGCTTGCATATTATTCAATTAAAGCAAATAGCAATAGAGAAGGTAACACAGATTATAGCCATCCAAACAAATTAGCTATTAGTGCCTTGGTAGCATGGAATGCTGCATCTTTAGAAAATAAGGGCATTATATATAGTGGTATTTATAGTAGTCCCTATGGTCATCAGACTGATTATGATGTTAATGTTAGTAGTAAACATTACAGAGCTAGGTTCTTATTTCTTTATGCATCATCAAATCAAGATCAGTTAATATATGGGGCTAAAGAGGGTGTGTTAAAAGGTAATTTAACAGTAGAAAAAGTGGATAAAGATTGGACAGGCACAAATTTAGCAAATGTTCAATTTAGAGTAAAAAATGATTCTAAAGGATGGGTTAAAAAATCTGGTTCAAGTATATCATATGTAAATTCAGAATCAAATGCAACTACATTTACAACAAACAGTGAAGGTAAATTTGAAATAAATAATTTACATTTAGGGGATTATACAATAAAAGAAATAAGTAATACTCATTATGGATATAATCATAGTGGTAATGTTGGAGTTACAACGAAAGCTGAAGTATTAGGTACAGATAGTGAAGTAACAATAAAAAATGAAAAAGAAACAGGAAATTTAAAAATAATAAAAAAAGATAAAGATACTGGAAATACAATGTCTGGAGTTGGATTTAAAATTAAATGCAATTCTGGCACTAATTCAGGAAATTACATTAAAGTAAATTCAGTTGCGTCAATAACAGGGACTGCAACAATAACTAGCATAGAATATAAAAGTAGTGAATCAGATGGAACAACGTTTACAACAAACTCTAATGGAGAAATTATACTTTATAATATACTAACAGGAAGTTATGAAATTAAGGAAATAAGTGCACCTTATGGATATGAATTACAAACCAAAACAGTAACAGTTGCAAGACAGAGATCATATGCTACTATGCAAAATAGTAGTACAACAGGAACAGGAAGACCTTTGGGAAATGGTGTATATGAAATAGAAACAATATTAAATTCTGGAAAAGCAGTAAATGTGCCAACTACAAATAATGGAACAAATTTAACAATAAAAACTAAAAATAATTCAGTTTATCAAAAGTTTTATTTAAAATGGAATGATAGTAAATCAGGCTATAGATTAAGAAATCTAGCTTCAAATAGAAACTTCGCATTAAATCAAAATAATGTAAGTGATGGCTCTAATGTTCAAATAAGAAATAACTCTTTAAAGAAAGCTCATGTTTGGAGTTTTGTAAGTGCTGGTAGTGGTTACTATCGAATTAGGTCAAAAAGCACTATTAAAGATGAAGATAATAATACAGTATATTTAGATGTAAATGTGCATGAAGCAAAGACTGATGATGGTACTCCATTAAAGGTAAAGAAAAAAACTACAAATAATTCAACATGGCAAAGATTTAAGTTTAAATTTAATCCAACAATTTCAGCTACAGTTATTACAATAGAAGATGAAAAGAAAACAGGGAATTTACAAATAATAAAAGTAGATAAAGACACTGGAAATGCATTAGAAAACTTCTCATTTAAAATTAAAGATTCTAAAGGTAAATATATCAAGGTTAATTCATTAACAGAATCAAAAGGAAATCGATTGATAACTAGTATGACAAAGAACGATAGTGCAGCAAGTGGAACAACTTTTAAAACAGATAGTAATGGTAAAATATCACTTTATAATATTATGGCTGGTACATATACAATAGAAGAATATGCAGTACCAAATGATAAATATAGTATTCATAGTTCTTATGTTTGGTATCAAACTAGTACAGACAAAGGTGCACACTGGACTACCGAAACAAGTGGAACTTCTTGTTCAATAACAGTAAGCAGGCAGACAGTTGATGAGACAAAAGAAATAAAAGAAGCAAATATTAAATATAAAGTAAGATTTAAGAACAGAAGAAGATTTGTTGATATATCAGGATATGTATGGGAAGA
>CAZBMU010000064.1:3802-7682 GCA_964493175.1 uncultured Clostridium sp. | reverse complement strand
GGGGACGCCCCTTTTTTCCCTATTTTGGGGATTAAGGGACACCCCTTGGTATATTGGGCTCTACTCCTTTACTGGGGAGGAAGTGTCCTTATTTTTTTATTTAATCGTTCATTTCGTTCAAAATGAACTTGTAAATTATTAAATAGAGCCTCTTTCATGCTCAAACTGTATTTATATTATTTAGAGTGGAATTACGAATGTGACTGAAATAAAATTAGAATCTCTTAAATTATTTTATGGAAAATGTTCGCGTCGAACAGCTTTGCTGTGAGGACTAAGTGAAAGGGTGCCATAAAATAATTTTAGAGATTCTTGTTTTATGTATGGAGCCGAGTAATGAAACGATAAATAATATAAATACAGTTTGCCCTGAACATCCCTCTATTTAATAATTAACAATTTCTATTTTTCACTCCAATCAATCATAAATAAAAAAATAAGGACACATCTTCCCCAGAAAAGGAGTAGTGCCAAATATACCAAGGGGTGTCCCTTAATCCCCAAAATAGGGAAAAAAGGGGCGTCCCCTAATCCCTCTTGAAAAATTTAAAAATAAATGTTATAATTATTAACATAAAAGGTAGTAAGCCTTTTGGAAATTTTCTTAAGGCGAATTACTTGTAGCCTGTAAATTGCATCTATAGTAGGAGGTTGCATCATGAGAGAAATTAAACTCGAATGGAAGCAAGGAGGCAAAGAATATAGTAAAATTATATCTGAAAAAGATATATCTTACTATATGGAAGGATTTAAAAAAGGATTTGAGCTTGACAATGAAGCATCAACAAGAATTCTTGCAATTCTTCCAACTGTAAAAATGATTCGGATTGATAAAGACATCAATGGTGTAATTAGAGATCCATTCATTTTTTACGTTAATGATTGTGGGCACTCAGACATAATCAAAATTAGAAGAGTAAATAGACTTGTTTGGTTTGTATTAAACAGTCTTTGCACTGAGTGAAAAGTGGGGGAGAATATAAAACTCCCCTTTTTATATAAATAATAGGAGATAAGTATGTCAAATTTTGTGCATTTACATATACATAGTGAGTTTAGCTTGCTAGATGGTGCTAATAGAATAAAAGATATTCCCAAAAGAGCAAAAGAGCTTGGAATGGATGCAATTGCCCTTACAGACCATGGTGTTATGTATGGTGCAATTGATTTTTATAAGGCTTGCATGGCTGAAGGTGTAAAACCTATTATTGGATGTGAAGTTTATGTTGCACCTCGTAGTCGCTTTGACAAAGAACCTAACATAGACAATAAATACAATCACCTTATTTTACTTGCAAAAAATAATCAAGGTTACAAAAATTTAAGTAAACTTGTTTCTTTAGGTTTTGTTGATGGATATTATTATAAACCTCGTATAGATTTAGAGATTTTAGAAAAATATAGTGAAGGGCTAATTTGCTTAAGTGCTTGTTTAGCAGGAGCAGTAAACCAAGCTTTATTAAATGGTCAAAATAATAAAGCTGAAGAAATTGCGTTATGGCATAAAAGAGTTTTTGGAGATGACTATTATATTGAAATTCAAAATAATGGAATAAAAGAACAAGTTCTAGCAAATCAAAAATTAGTTCAGCTTGCAAAAAAACTTGATATTCCATTAGTTGCAACTAATGATGCACATTATTTAAAAAGGGAAGATAGCTATAATCATGAAGTTTTGCTTTGTATTCAAACAGGTAAAAGAATGAGCGATATAGACAGAATGAGATTTGATACGGATGAGCTTTATATAAAATCACCTGAAGAAATGTGCGAATATTTTAAAGCTTTTCCAGAAGCTACAGAGAATACTGTAAAAATAGCAGAAAAGTGTAATGTTGAATTTAAATTTGGAAACACAATTTTACCAAATTACGATGTACCAGAAGAATTTGAAACACATTATGATTTTTTTAAAAAATTATGTGATGATGGAATTAAAAAAAGATATGGTGAAAATCCATCTAAGGAAGTTTTAGATAGAGCAGAATATGAACTTGGTGTAATTCAAAAAATGGGTTATGTTGATTATTTCCTTATTGTTTGGGATTTTATTCATTATGCAAAAACACATAATATTCCAGTAGGACCTGGACGTGGTTCAGGTGCAGGTTCAATAATTGCATATGCAATTGAAATAACAGATATAGATCCAATTAAATATGGTCTACTATTTGAAAGATTTTTAAATCCTGAAAGGATTAGTATGCCTGATTTTGATGTTGACTTTTGTTATGAACATCGTCAAGATGTAATAGACTATGTTGCAAAAAAATATGGGAGTTCACATGTATCTCAGATTATAACATTTGGAACTATGTCTGCGAGAATGGTAATTAGAGATGTTTCTAGAGTTTTAGATATACCTTATGCAGAAGCTGATTCCTTAGCTAAAATGATACCAAATGAATTACATATAACAATAAAAAAAGCAATAGAGCAAAATATAGAACTTAGACAAAAATATGAGAACGATGAAACAATAAAAAAAGTTTTAGATATAGCAATGGGATTAGAAGGAATGCCAAGACAGGCATCTACTCATGCTTGCCGGAATTGTTATAACAAAAGAACCAGTAGATAACTATGTTCCTCTTTATGTAAGGGATAACCAAATTTCAACACAATATATAATGACAACATTAGAAGAATTAGGTCTTTTAAAAATGGACTTTTTGGGCTTAAGAACATTAACAGTTATACAAGACACAATAGATTTAGTAAAAGCAAATAGAGGAATAGATGTTGAATTCGACAAAGAAATGTCAGATCCAAAAGTATATAAATTATGGCAAGAAGGAAAAAGTTCTGGAATATTTCAATTTGAATCTCAAGGAATGACAAATTTTATGAAAGAACTTAAGCCAGACTGCTTAGAAGATTTAATAGCAGGAGTTTCTTTATATCGCCCTGGACCAATGGACCAAATTCCAAGATATGTTAAAGGAAAGTTAAATCCAGGTCATAATGAATATACACATCCTAGCTTAGAGCCAATACTAAATGTAACATATGGTTGTATGGTTTATCAAGAACAAGTAATGCAAATAGTACGTGATTTAGCAGGATATTCTTTGGGTAGGGCAGACTTAGTAAGACGTGCCATGGGTAAAAAGAAATTAGATGTTATGGCAAAAGAAAGAGAAGTATTTATTCATGGACAAGTAGATGAAAACGGAAATGTAATAGTGCCGGGTTGTGTAAGAAATGGAATAGATGAAATATCAGCAAATAAAATATTTGATGAAATGGCTGAATTTGCAAAATATGCATTTAATAAATCACATGCAGCTTGTTATGCTGTTGTAGCTTATAGAACAGCATATTTAAAAGCATATTATCCAGCAGAATTTATGGCAGCAACTTTAAATAGTTATTTAGGAAATCTAGACAAAATTCCACAATATATAGATGAATGTAAATCACTAGGAATTGAAATCTTAAAGCCTGAAATAAATAAGAGTAATACAAAATTTACAGTCGAAAATGGTAAAATTCGATTTGGGTTAGGAAGTATAAAAAATGTAGGAACAGTACCAGTAAATAGTATTGTTAATGAAAGAGAAAAAAATGGACAATATAAAGGATTTACAGATTTTTGTGAAAGAATAGCAGATGAGCAAGTAAATAAAAAATGTATAGAAAGCTTAATAAAAGCAGGTGTATTTGATGAATTCGAGCAAACTAGAAGTACACTTTTATCTTCATTTGAGTCAATAATAGATACAATACAAAGTGGAAAGAAAAAAGGTTTTAAAGGTCAAGTATCAATGTTTGATTTGGGGTCTGAAAAAGAACAAGATAAATTAAATGAAATAAAATATACATTTGAAGAACACGAAGAATTACCAGAAAAAGAATTATTATCACTTGAAAAAGAAAT
>CAZBMU010000064.1:0-3792 GCA_964493175.1 uncultured Clostridium sp. | reverse complement strand
CTTGGAATTTATATTTCAGGGCATCCATTAGAAAAATTAAGAGATCAAATAGAAGCGAATACAAATATAAATTCTATAAGCTTAAAAGAAATTGGTGAGTTAACAAGTTTGAACAATGTTGCAGTTGATGGACAAAATGTAAAATATGCAGGAATAATAACATCTGTAAAAAAGAAGTATACTAAAAACAATAAAATAATGGCATTTGTTACTATTGAGGATTTATATGGAACAGCTGAAGTACTAGTATTTGAAAATGCATATTTAAAGGCAGGAAAAAGTCTGATAGAGGAAAATGTTGTAATGGTAGACCGGAAGATTAAGTATAAGAGAAGATGAAGCTGCAACAATAATTGCAAATGAAATAAAAGATTTTTCAGCAGAAAGAAAATCTAAAATGCTAGTAGTTGATATTACAGATGCTAATGAAGATGTAAAAGATAAATTAAGAGGAGCAATTAGATTTTTTAATGGAGACAAAAATAATATAAATATTTGCATAAAAATGGGGGAAGATATAAAATCTTGTGGACAAATTTATTTAACTGAAGATATTTTAAAAGTTTTTGAAAAAATTGTAGGTAAAGAAAAAATTGAATTGAAAAGGGATTAGGGGACGCCCCTTTTTTCCCTGTTTTGGGGATTAAGGGACACCCCTTGGTATTTTGGGCACAATTCCTTTACTGGGGAGGATGTGTCCTTATTTTTTTCTTTAATCGTTCATTTCGTTCAAAAAGAATTTGTAAATTATTAAATAGAGCCTCTTTCATGCTCAAACTGTATTTATATTATTTAGAGTGGAATTACGAATGTGACTGAAATAAAATTAGAATCTCTTAAATTATTTTATGGAAAATGTTCGCGTCGAACAGCTTTGCTGTGAGGACTAAGTGAAAGGGTGCCATAAAATAATTTTAGAGATTCTTGTTTTATGTATGGAACCGAGTAATGAAACGATAAATAATATAAATACAGTTTGCCCTGAACATCCCTCTATTTAATAATTAACAATTTCTATTTTTCACTCCAATCAATCATAAAGAAAAAAATAAGGACACATCCTCCCCAGTAAAGGAGTTGTGTCCAAAATACCAAGGGGTGTCCCTTAATCCCCCAAATAGGGAAAAAAGGGGCGTCCCCTAATCCCTAAATCCATTCTCCATATTTTTTCTCATATAATTTTTTTACAAACAATGCAACAAAGCAATATAGAATTGGTATTACAATAATTATGGTCATTAGATAAAGAGGAATTGGTACTAATCCAATTACTTGACCAAGCCATGTAAAAGGTACTATTATTCCTATTATACTTAGTAAACATGAAGAAAAATAAACAAATTTATGTGCATTACTTTGTACAAAAGGTATTTTTGCAGTTCTAATAATATGCATTCCAAGTAAGTTAGATACAATGCTGTAACTAAACCAAACTGTTTGGAAAATTGCAGCTTCTCTAATTCCAAATATAAACCAAAGTGAAGCAAATACTAATATGTCAAATGCTGAACTTAGAGGGCCCATTACAAACATAAAATGTTTTAGACCTTTCATATTGAATTTTCTAGGTTTTCTTAAGTATTCTTCATCAACATTATCAAATGGAAGTGTTAATTGTCCAAAATCATATAACAAGCCTTCTACTAGTAATTGTATTGGCGTTTCTGGTAAAAATGGTAGTAGTACACTTGCAATTATAACAGACATAACTTCTCCAAAATTGAAACTTGTTGCCATTTTTATATATTTCATTAAATTTCCAAACGTTTTTCTTCCGCTCACGTACACCATCTAATAATACATGTAAATCTTTTTCTAAAAGAATTATATCAGCAGATTCTTTTGCAATATCAACAGCGGTATCAACAGAAACTCCGACATCTGCATGTGTAAGAGATGGAGCATCATTTATACCATCACCCATATATCCAACTACATTTCCAGCTTCTTTTAAAAGTTTTACAATTCTAACTTTTTGAATAGGAGAAAGTTTTACGAATATATTTGTTTTCTTTAATAATCTAAATACACCACTATCTGAAAGTTTATCTAATTCACTTCCTGTAACAATGTTTTTTGAATTTATTCCTACTCTCTCACAAATGCATTTTGTTATTTCTACATTATCGCCTGTTAAAACAACAACTCTAACTCCAGATTTATTTAATTTTTCAATAGCAGATTTTGCAGATTCTTTAGGTGGATCTAAGAATCCTATAAAGCCTAAAAGAACCATGTCTTTTTCGTCATTAACATCAAAAATTGTAGAATCTTCTCTAACATTATTTTTTTGACAAACTGCAATTACTCTTAAGCCTTCTTTATTTAAGTTTTTTGATATTTGTTTAATATTATCTTTTATAGTATTTGTAATAGGGGAAACTTGTCCTTTATAATCTACCATAGTACATAGTTCTAAGATTTCTTCAACAGCACCTTTTGTAATCATTTGCCTTTTTGTCCCATCTGTTACAATAACAGATAATCTTCTACGAGAAAAATCAAAAGGAATTTCATCTATTAATTTATATTTTTCAATATATTCTCCCATATCATTTTGCAAAGCTCTATTTACAACAGCTTCATCAATATTTCCTCTTAAACCTGTCTGGAAATAGGAATTTAGAAATGCATGTTTTAAAATTCTTAAATCTTCCTGACCATGTATATCTAAATATTTTTCTAATACGATTTTGTCTTCTGTTAGAGTTCCTGTTTTATCTGTACAAAGAATATTCATAGCACCAAAACTTTGAATAGAGTCTAGTTTTTTAACAATTGTTTTCTTCTTTGACATTTTTACAGCACCTTTAGATAAACTAGAAGATAAAATTACTGGAAGTAACAAAGGTGTAATACAAATTGCTATTGCAACTGCAAATGTAAAAGCTGTAACTGGTGCATGTTTCCATGCATTTAGTAAAAATACAATTGGTGTTAATACAAGCATAAATCTAATTAATAATCTACTAATATTTTCTATTCCTCTTTGGAAAGCAGATTTAGATTTATTAGATGTTATATTCTTTGCGATTTTACCAAAGTAAGTACTATCAGCAGTTTTTATAACAGCACATTTTGCTGAACCACTTATTACGTTTGTTCCCATAAAACAAATTGTATCTAAATCTGAGACATTATCTATTTCATCAAGTGTAACTTGAGTAAAAGCTAATTTTCTAACACTATCTGATTCTCCAGTTAAAGAAGATTGACCAACATAAACGTCTTTAGATGTTAAAATTCTTAAATCTGCAGGAATCATTGAACCAGCAGAAAGAACAACTATGTCTCCTAATGTAACTTCTGCTATAGGAATTTGAACTTCTTTACCATCTCTTATAACAGTAGCGTTTGTTGCAACTAATTCTTTTAATTTTTCTGCAGCTTTATTTGAACGGAATTCTTCAAAAAATTCTAATAATGTACTTGCAGTAACTAGAACTAAAATTACAATAATATTTGCATAACTAGGTTTTTCTGCAAGATAAACATCAGTATAAAATAATATACATACAATACCGTAGCAAAATACAATTAAATGGTGTAAGCAAACTTTCTATAAAATAGTTATACCATTTTTTTGGTTTATTTCCACTAATCTGATTTGGACCATATTTTTGCAATCTTTCTTCAGCTTCAGCTGTAGTTAATCCATTTTCATTAACTCCAAAAGCTTTAATAAATTCTTCTTTTGAAAGTGTACATTCTCTTCCATATAATGATTTAATATCTGTTTTTTCTTTTGCCACTTCTTTTGGCATTTATAATCACTCCATTCTTTAGTAAAAA
>CAZBMU010000063.1:0-7748 GCA_964493175.1 uncultured Clostridium sp. | reverse complement strand
ATCTTTATTTTGAGAATATGTTTCCATCATTTTTGCAATTTCTTCACTACTTAAACTTGCCATTGCTATTCTTTGTTCTTGTGTTAATGCTGTTTCTTGCATTTTCTCTTTTTCTTCTTCTGTTGGAAATTTTAATCCTGAAAATACATTTGTTTCTTTATTATCTTTTTGCTCTTTTACTATTTCAGAATTATTAGATTTATTAATAACATATTCTTTTAAATCTTTTAAATATCCTATTCCCCCATACATAGTATTAGAAAGTGTCTTGTCATTTTGTTTTATAATTCCAACAACTTTTATACTTTCGCTATTAGCTATTTTTTGTTTCATATATTTTTCGTCATCACTTTTATCAATCCAAAGTCCGTTTTCTTTATTATAATAATCTGAATTTAAAATTAGTTTAAAAGATAAATTTAATAACTCATCAAAAGAATATGATGTTTGCTCACTATTCTCAACACTTTCACCTTTTTCAACTTTTTCCCACTTGTGTTTTAATTCTTTTTGATCTTTTAAACCTAAAGCATATAATACATAATCTGTAATTTCATTATTTTCATTAACAATTAAAACAACTTCATTATATTTTGTTGGCCAATTACCTTTTACTAAATCATATTGAGAATGTACTAAATCTTCATTATCTAACATTTCTATAAATATATCTGTATCATCTGTCATTGCAGTAGCTGTACTTCCCATAACAGATGCTATAGACGAATTATTATTAGCTTCTATAATATCTCCCATACCAAAAGCATCCATTACTGTGCTTGGATTAACTCTAACAATACCATCATCCGTATTTTCTTTATATAAATTTATATTTAAATTATAACTATAACTTATACTATTACTGTTTTTTACAATTTCATTTTCTTCTTCTTCCAAATATTCTTTTAATTTTGAAAGATTATTGCTTTGTTTTTTATTAGAAAGCGTAGAAACCATATCATTCATGATATCAGCTGAATAAATTCTATCTTCTTCATATTTAGATGTATCTCTATTTGTTTGGCCCATCATAGATTCCATCATGCTAGACATATCTATGGTAGACTCTTCTACCATTATTGGATAAGAAGATAAAGTATCTTCTTCAACTTTTGTAATATAATTTTGAACACCAGTTGAAATAGCTAAAATTAACGCTATTCCAATAATACCAATACTTCCTGCGAAAGAAGTTAATATTGTTCTACCTTTTTTTGTCATTAAATTATTCAAACTAAGCCTTAAAGCAGTTAAAAACTTCATATGTCCATTCGGCTGTAGGTTCCTTTTTGACATTTTCTCCTTTTTGGGAAACTTCTTTTCTTTTGACTGAACTGGATTTGAATCATCTATAATTAGTCCATCTAAAATTTTTATAATTCTATTTGAATATTTTTCAGCCAAATCAGAATTATGTGTAACCATTATAATTAATTTTTCTTTTGAAATTTCTTTTAAAATTTCCATAATTTGAATACTGGTTTTTGTGTCTAATGCACCTGTTGGTTCATCAGCTAAAATAATATCTGGATTATTAATTAGAGCTCTTGCAATTGCTACTCTTTGCATTTGTCCACCAGATAATTGATTTGGTTTTTTATGAATTTGCTCTTTTAAACCAACATCCTCTAGAGCTTTTATAGCCCTTTGTCTTCTTTCTTTTTTAGAAACTCCAGAAATAGTTAAAGCCAGTTCTACATTAGAAAGTACAGTTTGATGTGATATTAAATTATAACTTTGAAAAACAAATCCTATAGAATGATTTCTATAATAATCCCAATCTTTATCTTTAAACTCCTTAGTTGATTTTCCATTTATAATAAGGTCTCCTGTAGTATATCTGTCTAAGCCACCAATTATGTTTAATAAAGTAGTTTTTCCACAACCACTTTGGCCTAGAATAGAAACAAATTCGTTTTTTCTAAATTGAATACTTATACCTTTTAAAGCCTCAACTTTAGAATCTCCTGTAATATAGTCTTTTGTGATATTTTCTAATTTTAACATTATAACCTCCTTAAAAATTGCCATTTAAACCCGACCCCAGTGGCACACCTTTTTTGAAGTATAACATAGTTTTGTTAAAAAGAAAAGTATTATTATACAAAAGGAGCAGTTATAAAACTGCTCCTTTTATTTAACACTTTTTTGGAAAATCACCTTAAACTTCTAAGAATACTAGTGTGAATCCATGAGGAAAATTTTACTGGATCAAAATTTCTATCAAATAACTTTGATAAAAATTTTGCATCTGGTGATGTTGAATATTTGAAATATTCTTGAAGAAAATATTCCATTGGAATATCTCCTGCATACATATACTCATTAGATAATTGACATAAATATGCAAATACTATTTTTTTCATTCCTTCAACATCATCTGGATCAAAATCTTTAAGCTTTTTTTCAAGCTTACTTGATGATACAAACACCCCTAGTTCGACAATTTTCTTATATGAAATCTTTGAATCACATATAAGATCTATTGCGATTTCTTCAGGAAGATTTAAAACAAATTTTCTAAAATCATAGAAATCTGATTTTAAATATAAATCATCAAATAATGTTGCAATTTCATATCCAATATTATCTTCCAGTTGGTTTCCAAAGCAATCAATATCAAACTCCGCCATTTTGGTGTTATATTTGAGATTTGTTGTCCAAAAATACCATAATAAATTTGGTTTATTTCTTGCTTTTAATGAAACTTCATTCCGTATTCTTTCTTTTAATAATTCTTTTCCTTCTTCTTTAGCCATAGAAAATCTCCTTTCTGGCTTGCAAATAATTGTGTTACATAATTAGTATATCATAAAAATATTCATTTTTCAATATTATATAAAGTCAATTATTTTCTCTAAAACCTCATCTGCCTCTGGTATTGGGTATAATGGATAACAATGATTCATATCTTCACCAATTATAATTTTTGTTTCTACACTGTTCTCTTCTAACTTTTGTTTTAATAATATTATATCTGGATAAAAAATTTCCCTCGTTCCAACTATTAACAGAGTTTCTGGAATATTTCTTAAATCTCCGTAAATAGGACTTAATTTATAATCTTTTAAATCTAATCCATTAGCCCAAAGTTTGCCACATTCTATTAAACCTCTTTTTACTAGCATTGGATCTATTTCTTCATAATATTCATAATTAGCATTTGACATTGATACATCTAACCAAGGTGATATTAAAACTAATTTGTTTGGTTCTTCTATATTTTTTTCTTTTAAATATTCTGTAAATGCTAATGCTAGTCCTCCACCTGCAGAATCACCCATAATTATTATACTTTTGTTTGTTTCTTCTAATATTTGTTCATATAATTCTATTAATAACTCATAAGCATTTTTCCAATTTTTATTAGGTGCCAATGTATAAATTGGAACATAGATTTTTGCATTTTCTTTTTTGGCTAATTTATCCAAAAATATCCAATGATATATTACTGGTTGTGTTACATACCCTCCACCATGAATATATAAAATTGTTTTATCATAATTCTCATTGCTGTTTAATTTATAAATTATGTTTTCATCAATTTGTATATTATCTATATCAGAATTAAAATTGTAAAATGGTAATTTAAATTTTTCATCTTTTGTTTTTTCTATAAATTTTGAAAATTTGTTATTGTCTGACAAAACAGTTTTACATCCATTGTTTCTTAAATACATTTCAACTATAGTTGCCATACTTGAACGATTATAAACTATATGTGACATTATAATAAATATAATTGAACATATCATTATAACAATTAGTATTTGAAATAATTTTTTTCTAAATCTCATAATACACCTCTAAATGTATTATTAACTAATTTAGAAATTATATAATTATTTTTTTGACTCTTGTAATAAATTTTCAAAAACCTGATAAACTTTTTCATTATGTTTTTTTATATTTACTGGTCTTAAATTATTATTTGTAAAACAATGGGTTGTCCATGCTTCTATAACTTCTTTACCTGTTTTCTTATTAATTACATTATAAGATACAGTCATTCTAACACCATTATATTCAGTTATTTTAGGCTCTATTGTTATAATATCCCCACTTGTAACATGATTTTTATATTTACAATATACTTCTAAAGTTGGTATAGTATATCCTTCTTTTTCCATTTTTTCCATAGATATGCCTAGTCCTTCAAGCCATCTACATCTTGATTCTTCTAAAAATCTAATATAATTCGAATGGTGAACTACACCCATTCTATCTGTTTCATAATAATTAATTATTCTCTCATATATATATTTCATAATTTCCCTCATATCTATTTATTCTAATATTTCTCCCAAATATACTGAATAAATATATTTTTTACTTACTTTTTTATTTAAAGCATTTTCAAGTGCTTTTTCATATAAATTTAATTGTTCATTATATTTATCTAGTAACTCTTGCTCTTTACCTTTTTCAACATAATCTGTTTTATAATCAACTAAAACAAGTTCATCATTTTTATTTATATAATATAAATCTATAATTCCTTGCACTAAAATATCTTCCTCAAGTTTATCATCATATATTTCTTTTGCTGGTATATTTATGTAAAAAGGTTTTTCTCTATATACTTCTTTTGCCTCTTTAACTTCTTGCCATATTTTTGATTTTGTAAATTGGAGTATTTTAAATAAATTTATATTATCTGCTTCTTTTTTTGTAATTATATTTTTTAATTCTAATTGTTCAACTAGTAGTTTAATTTTATTTAAATCATATTCTTGTTTTATATCTAGTTTTTGTAAACACAAATGTACTAGAGTTCCTTTTTGTGCTCCTGTTAATTTAATGTTATCATCTTTCCTTAAAAATTGAGGCTTTGCATATTCTGTTTTTTCTTCTTTCATGTTTTTTTGTTTTAAAGCAGTAACAGATGTTTTTGTTGGAATTGTTGTTGCTATTATTTCAGGATATGAATAATTTAATATTTCATTAATTTTTTCCATATCTTTATTATTACAATTTTCTTTTTCTAATATTTGTATTACATTTATTTCTTTCTCATCAATTTTTTTCAATTTTTTTAATACATCTTGCTTTTTGAAAATATTTAAATTTGCCCTAATATTTCCCTTTTCATAATTATAAACTAGTAATATCCAATCTAAATACTTTTTATATTTTTTAATTAAAATAGGATGAATTTTATTATTTTGCTTTTCATATTGATTAATTTGTTCTAACATTTTTTGATTCTCTTTATTAAAGTCTTTAGAAATACCTGTTATAATTAACTTTTCTTTGGCCCTTGTTAAAGCAACATATAAAATTCTCATTTCTTCAGAAATAGTTTCTACTAGTACTTTATTTTTAATTGCAGCTTTTGTTAAAGTATCATATTGAATTTGCATTTCATAATCTATATATTTAACACCAATTCCCATTTCTTGATGTAATAAAACATTTTCATTTAAATCCATCAAATTAAACTGTTTACCAGTGCTTGATAAAAATACAACTGGAAATTCAAGTCCTTTACTTTTATGAATACTCATTATTCTTATTACATCTTCATTTTCTGAAATAAGTTTTGCAGAACCTAAGTCTCCACTACTTAAACGTATTTTATCTATAAAGTTTATAAAATTATACAATCCTTTAAAATTTGCAGATTCATATTGTTTAGCCTTTTGGAATAACATTTTTAAATTTGCTTGTCTCAGTTCTCCATTTGGCATAAGTCCAACATAGTTATAAAAACTTGTATCCATATATATTTTCCATATTAATTCATCTAAAGCCAAATATTCCTGTTCTTTTCTCCAATTTTCAATACTGTTTAAAAATTTTTGTATTTTGTTTTTTAAGTTTTCATCTACATCTATTAATGCTTTTTTCATACAAGTATAAAAATTATCATATTTATCTGACAAACGTATTTGTACTAATTCATCATCCGTAAATCTTCCAATTGATGACCTTAAAACTGTAACTAATGGTATATCTTGCATTGGATTATCTATTATTTTTAATAAACTCATTATTGTTTGTATTTCAATTGAATCAAGATATTCTTGTGAGCTATCTGAAAATACAGGCATTTCTAGATTTATAATTTCTTTTTCAAAAACAGGCGCTGTATTAGCTGTTGATCTAAGCAATATTACTATGTCTTTATATTTTATATCTCTAAACTTTTCTAAATCTTTGTCCCATACTTGATATTTTTCTTCTATTAATTTTTTTATTCTATTTGCTACAAATTTTGCCTCTAACTCAATATTTTCTATTCTTTCTTCGTCAATTTGTTCTTCATTTTCTGTATCTATTATTGATTTCTCAAGTTCATTATCTTCAGGTTCTGATACATCTATAATATTTATTTCTGTATTTAAATCTTGATTTATCTCTGGGAAATTTGCACCTAAATTCAAGTATTCTTCTTCATTGTATTCAATGTTTCCAAGTAATGAACTCATAATATTTTGAAAAATTACATTTGTAAAATCTAATACATTTTCTCTACTTCTAAAGTTTTTAAATAACTGAATTTTTATATTTTCTTTTTTATTTATATTATTATGTTCATAATCTATATCATTTTCTAAATCTTTTTTGCTTTTATATTTATTATATTTTTCCAAAAATAATTCTGGTCTTGCTTGACGAAATTTATATATACTTTGTTTTACATCTCCAACTGTAAATATATTATTTCCTCTAGATACAGCATTTAAAATATACTCTTGTACTAAGTTACTATCTTGGTATTCATCTATTGCAACTTCTACAAACTTTTCTTGATACATTTGGCAGGCTATTGATGGTTCTATTTTTCCATTTTCTTCTGTCAATAATATTTGCAAAGCAAAATGTTCAATATCATTAAAATCTACAATATTTCTTTCTCTTTTTACTTTTGAAAATTCAGTATCAAATTCTAGTATTAATTTTTTAAGTTTTACTAATATATTGTACATATCAAATATATCTTGATTTGCTTGTTTAGAATTACAAATTAATATTTTGTCTAAAACTTTAGAAAGTTTCTTTTTTACATCATCACGAACAATTTTTGCATCATCTTTTAAAACTGATTCTGCTTTTTGTCTTGGCCATGTTATAAATTTAATATTTTGATTTATTTCATAAGATTTATCCCAATTATCTAAATTATTTTTAAGTTTTTCTAAAATGTCTATATCATTTAAAATAGTTTGATAATACTTTTCTAAGTCTGGCTCTAATGCAAGTTTTTTTGCTTGAACTTGTAATGTTGAAATGGCATCTATTAAACTATCTTCTACTTCTTGCATTAGCTCTTTTCCCCATATTGTGTTTACAAAATTTCCCTCTAGTTTTTTATCTAAATTAAACATTTCTATTTTTTCTTCTAACCATTTTTCTGGAAATGGGTTACTTTGTATGTAATTATATATTTTTAATATTAAATCTTTTAATGGTTTGTCATCTCTATAACTAGTATATGTATTAATAAGTTTTGAAAAGTCTTTATTTTCTTCTTCATATTTTTTTTCAAATAATTCATCAATTATTTCTTCTTTTAATAGTTCTATTTCTGTTATATCTGCTATTCTAAAGTTTGGAGATACATCTTCTAATTCATAAAAATTGTTTCTTACAACTTCAAGACAAAAAGAGTCTATAGTACATATACTTGATTTATTTAGAAGTGTTACTTGTTTTAGTAAATTTTCATTTTCTGGGTCATCTTCTAGTTTTTTGTATATTGCATCTAAAACTCTTTGTCTCATTTCAGAAGCAGCAGCATTTGT
>CAZBMU010000062.1:1352-8073 GCA_964493175.1 uncultured Clostridium sp. | reverse complement strand
GGACTAAGTGAAAGGGTGCCATAAAATAATTTTAGATATTCTTGTTTTATGTAGGGAGCCGAGTAATGAAATAAAAAATAATATAATACATTTTGCCCTGAACATCCCTCTATTTACTAATTAACAATTTCTAAATCTCACTCTAATCAATCATAAATAAAAAAATAATGACACCATCTCCCTTTAAGGAGTAGTGCCATACAGATAAGAAGTGTCCCTTAATTCCTTGTTACAAATCTTTTACTAAATCAATGATAGATGAAACAAAATTTTTTTTCTCATCTGACAATGAATTAATTTTTTCTGCTAATTCAATATTTTTTTTAACAGAAGGATGTGTTAAAAAGTCTTTATATACGATATCAGGAGGGAATCCTAATAAATTCATAGCTTTAACTAGAGTTTGACTTTTTATTCCATTATATCCATTTTCTATTCTAGAAATATACTTTAAAGAAATATTTAATTCTTCAGCTACTTTTTCTTGTGTTAGGCCAGATTTTATACGATATTCTTTAAATATTTTACCAAAATTTTTATCGAAATCTAATTTTGAAACAGTATCCATTTTATACCTCCAAAACCTCTAAAACTATTAGTATGAGTATAACAATAGGAATTTAAATATTGAACATAGTAATAATATGAAAGAAAGAGATTTAAAAAAGTTTAAAAATACAAAAAAACTATTTATAATACAAGAAAAACAAACAAAAATAAAAACAAAATAAAAGAGCACTTTTAGTGTTACCTAAATTCAATTATTTTAGTCATATTAAAAAAACACACTTTCAAAAAATGCATATAATATAAAAGGTGATATGAATGAAAATTTTTAAAGAATTATATAATGATGCAAAAAATATAAAAGATAAAGACCCTGCTTGTAGAAATATATTAGAATCTATAATATTATATCCAGGATTTCATATTTTAGTATTTCATCGTTTTGCACATTTTTTATATAATAATAAATTCTTTTTTTTAGCAAGATTAATTTCACAATTTGCAAGATTTATAACAGGTATAGAAATTCATCCAGGAGCTAAAATAGGAAGAAGATTATTTATAGACCATGGTATTGGAATTGTAATTGGTGAAACTGCAACAATAGGAGATGATTGCACAATATATCATAATAGTACGCTTGGAGGAACAGGAAAAGATAAAAATAAAAGACATCCAGATATAGGTAATAATGTAATGATAGGTAGTGGAAGTAAAATATTAGGACCTATAAAAATAGGCAATAATGTAAAAATAGGAGCAAATGCAATTGTTACGAAAAACATACCAGATAATGTAACAGTTATAAAATGTAATGAAATTGTAAAAATAAATAATAAAATAAGCCTTGAATAAAAAAAAGATTTATAGTAAAATGATTTTGGAAGACATAAAAGAACATTCAAAAGAATACAAAGATTAAACTAAATAAGAAGGAGGAAAAGAATATGGAAGACAAAAACAATAATATCTGGAAAATAGTTAGTATAATATCAATTGTAATAGTTGTTATTTTATTAATTTATATTATAGCTACAAATGTAAATTCAAGTAAAACGAAAAATACAGAAAAAAATCCAACTACATCTGACGAAGAAATTTTTAAAGATATTAGAATAAATGAAGATTTTTCTACAGATGGAACTATTGAAGGAATAGAAAATGTACGTTGGAGTAATGCAAACATAATGCAATTTGATAACAAAATGGAAATTTCTATAATGCTAAACAATGAATCTGCAACAGAAAAAATTGATGAAAAAGAATTAACTGTAATATTAATTGATAAAGACGGAAATGAAATTGCAAAAAACAAAGTTAAAATGGAAGAAATACCAGAAAATTATGGATATACAACAATAGATTTAGAATTAGAACAAATAGATTTAACCATAATTTATGATATTAAAATAATAGCAGAATAACTAATATGAATAAATTTATAGGAGAAGAGAGTATGAATTTAACATACAAAAATAAAAATGAAAAAGGCTCAATAACTGTGTATGTAGTTGTTTCCATGTTATTTATTCTTATTGTACTAACTATAATTTATATGTCTATGGTTAATAAAAGCATAAATCAAGAAAAGAAAATAGCAAGAATACAAGAGGAATACAATAAAAGCACTTTTGAATTACTACTTTTAATGAAAGACCAATATCACAAAATAATGTATAAAACCAATTTGAACGAAGATGAAATAAAAGAACTTGAAAATTCAGGAATAAAAGAATTAAGATTAGAAGACAATGAAATAGAAAACACAACAATAAAAGGAAGTTTACAAGATAATAATGATGAAAGTATTAGAGCTGTCATAACTGGAGAAGTACCAATTCCAAAAGGTTTTTATTATGTTGGTGGAACAGAAGATGAAGGTATTGTTATTTCAGATAATGATCAAGACAGTGGAAAAGGAACAGATTATTCAGTAACTTCTAGATTAAAAGGAAATCAATTTGTATGGATACCTGTAGAAGTAGAAAATGAGCAAGAATTTGCAAGTTTAAGACATAATGGATATTATAGTGAAGGTCTATTAGATACAACAATTTATCCAAATTGTACAGAACCTTATGCAAGTGGTTATTCTTCAGAAAGCACAGAATACAATGATATGAAGACAAGTGTGACAATCTACAAAGGTTTTTATGTAGCAAGATATGAAGCAGGAAAAGAAAATGAAAATGAATTAGTAAGTAAACAAGGAAAAGAAGTATGGAACAACATAAAATGGGGAGAATCAATTAGCAATATTGGTACATCAGGAGCAGTTTATAAATCTAAACAGATGTATACTGGAAAACCAGGATTTAGTATTAAAAGTAACTTAATATATGGTGTCCAATGGGATGCAATAATGAATTGGATAGACAATAAGTATAAAACTGGAAATTGTAACATAAATTCATATGTAGTGTTGTCATCAGGAAAAGGAGTATATGAACAAAATGGAAGTCCTTCAGTTACAGGTTCAGACGAAAAATATGCAAAATATAATATATACGATTTAGCAGGAAATGTTGGCGAATGGACAATGGAAGCATATTCAACAACAAGTAGAGTTTATAGAGGAGGAACCTATATACAAAGGGGAGACTTTTATCCAACAAGTTATAGAGCAACAGCAGTGCCAACAACAGAAAATGATAAAATAGGATTTAGAGTAGTATTATATTTTAATATACCGAATAATTAAGAAAATCAATTAAAAATAAGGGTGTTCCCTTATTTTTTTCTTTCTATTGAACATATTTCTAATTTTTTTTAATCAATTACAATAAAAAAGAAAAGGCCACATTCCCTAGCAGAAGGAAAGAGTGTCCACTTAATCCCTAAAAGAGGGAAAAAAAGAACATTCCTAAATCCTCTTAGGGAAATATATAATTCAGAAGATTTTTTTTAAAAATATTTCAAAATCATTTCAAATCGTAAAAAAAGATACAAAAATGTAAAAGAATTTTAATACTTTTGTATAAAACCGTAAAAAAGTACTTCCGTAAAACAAAATTCGACACTAAAATTATATGGAAAATATATCTATTGAAACCTTAAAAATGCTGTTGTACAATTGAAACGTAAAAAAATTTTTAAGGAGAGATATAAACATGGAGAAAAGAAAGTCAAGAGTACAAGGAATTACAATGGTGTCATTAGTAATAACAATAATTGTATTACTAATAATAGCCGCAATAGGAACTTATAGCGGAATTTCTGTTATAAAATCTTCAAAATTCACAAAATTTGAAACAGGCTTAAAAATAATGCAAGCCAAAGTAAATGAATGGTATGAGGAAGAAAAAAACGGAAATGATAAATTAATAGATTCTATAAGAAATATGGGATCTGAAAATGAAGATAGTATAGATGATAATAAGGCAGAAATAGCTTTCAATAGTGCAAATATTGAAACTGAGATAAGAAGTGGATATATTCTACTAACAGAAGATAATTTAAGAGAGCTAGAAATAGAGCAAGTACAAGGAGACTATCTAATAAATATTACAAAAAGAAGTGTAATAAGTTATGAAGGTTATGAATACCAAGGAGAAACTTATTATACTGTTGAGCAGATTCCAAACAATTTGTACAATGTTGAATTCAGTAATAACGAATACAGAATTAGATATTTTGATTCAGATGGTTCAAAATTAAATACAACTAATCCGACTTTCTATACTCCAGAAACAGATACATTTACATTAGAAAACCCATCAAAAGAAGATAACACATTTTTAGGATGGACAGGAACAGGCCTAACAGAAAAAACGGAAAATGTAACAATAGCAAAAGGAAGTACAGGAGATAGAGAATATTATGCAATATGGGCAAATGACGGTACAAGACCAAGAATAATAATAACAACAGACTCAGGTGATAAAACAAAAGAAAGTACAATAACATATACAATAAAATTTACAGAACCAGTAAATGGATTTGAAGAAAATGATATAGTAGTAACAAATGGAACAATAGAAGAATTTACAAAAGTAAGTGATACAGAATACAAAATAGTAATAAAAGGAGGAACAGAAGGAGAACAAACAATAAAAATACGAGAAAATGCAATAACAGACTTAGCAGGAAATACAAATGAGGAAACAATAAAAACAATAACTATAGATGGTTCAGTGCCAACAGCAGCAACAATAACAACAAATGTTGGAAATATAACAAATACTAATGAAGTAACATACACAATAACATTTACAGAACCAGTAAATGGATTTGCAGAAAATGATATAGTAGTAACAAATGGAACGCTAGAAGAATTCACAAAAGTTGATAATCAAACATACAAAATAAAAGTTTCAGGGGGAACTGATGGAGAGCAATATGTAAAAATAAATGAAAGAGCAGTATATGATGATGCAGGAAATAGAAATGAAGAAATAGTAACTGATCCAATAATAATAGATAGAACAGGTCCAGTAATTGAAGTAAATAATATAACATATGGAGAAACACTAAGTATTAAATTAACAGATAATCCATCAGGAGTGGTAGCATGGCAAATTACAACAAATGAAACAGAGCCAACAAATTGGACAACAATAACTAATACAACAACTACAACAGTAACAAAAGAAGGATTAACAGCAGGAGAATATTATATATGGTCAAAAGATAACCAAGGAAATGTAAGCCATAAAAAAGTAATAGTAAAAAAAGCAGAAATAGCAGGAAGTGTAAAAGTAACAGGAAAAGCAACATATGGACAAAAATTAACAGCAAATATAACAGGATTAAATCCATCAGATGCAACAGTAACATATCAATGGTATAAAAATGATAACAATAATACAACAGGAGGTACACCGATAAGTGGAGCAACTTCAAGAGAGTATACAGTAGGAAGTGGATTAGTAGGAAAATACATATATGTAGTAGTAAGTTTAAAGAAAGATAATTATAATGATAAAACAATAACAGATATAACAGACAGGAAAAATAATGGAGATGGAACAGGAAGTGAAACAGATCCAGTAACAATATCAAAAGCAACACCAGAATTAACATTAAGTGCAGCAAGTGGAACAGTAAATTATAATGCAGAAGCTACATTTACAGCAACAACAAAATCAAATCCAAATGCAGCAGGAACATTAACAGCAGTAAGTGGAACAAATACAGTAGTAAGTATAACAAGTGGAGCATCAACAAATATAACAGCAACATCAGCAGGAGTTAATACAACAATAAAATATAAAGGATTAACAGGAACAGGAAGTTCAGTAATAACAGTAACATTTACACCAAGTGATACTGCAAACTATAATACAGTAACAAAAACTTATGCAGCAACAGCAGCAAAAATAGATGCAACAACAAGTGTAAAAATAACAGGAAAAGCAGCATATGGACAAGAGCTAACAGCAAAAATAACAACAAATAGTACAGGAGCAAAAACATATCAATGGTGGTATTCAACAGATGCAAATGCAACAAGTGGAACAGCAATAAATGGAGCAACAGGAGAGAAATACAGAATAGGAGATGCTGGATCAACAAACTTAGTAGGAAAATACATAGGAGTAACAATAGGGGTAGCAACAGATAATAATTATAAAGCAAGCAGTGCAAATGACATAATAGATAATAAAAATAATGGAGATAATCCACCAAATATAAACGTAGATACAGATGGAGATGGAAAACCAGACATAAATATAGATACAGATGGAGATGGAAAACCAGACATAAATATAGATGTAGATGGAGATGGAGATCCAGATGTAAATATAGATACAGATGGAGATGGAAAACTAGATACAAATATAGATACAGATGGAGATGGAATAGCAGACACAAATATAGATACAAATGGAGATGGAGACCCAGATACAAATATTGATACAAATGGAGATGGAGAGCCAAATACAAATATAGACACAGATGGAGATGGCGAAAATGAAGGTAATAATGAAGGTGACATAAATAAAGATACAAATGGAGATGGAGACCCAGATATAAATATAGATACAGATGGAGATGGAATAGCAGACATTAATATAGATACAGATGGAGATGGAGACCCAGATATAAATATAGATACAGATGGAGATGAAAATCCAGATATTAATATAGATTCAGATGGAGATGGAAATCCAAATATTAATATAGACACAGATGGAGATGGAGACCCAGATGTAAATGTAGATACAGATGGAGATGGAATAGCAGACATTAATATAGATACAGATGGAGATGG
>CAZBMU010000062.1:0-1252 GCA_964493175.1 uncultured Clostridium sp. | reverse complement strand
AGACCCAGATATAAATATAGATACAGATGGAGATGGAAAGCCAGATGTAAATATAGACACAGATGGAGATGGAGATCCAGATATAAATATAGATACAGATGGAGATGGTAAACCAGACATCAATATAGATACAGATGGAGATGGAGATGCAGATATAAATATAGATACAGATGGAGATGGAGATGCAGATATAAATATAGACACAGATGGAGATGGAGAGCCAGATACAAATATAGACACAGATGGAGATGGCGAATATGAAGGCGATGGAGAAGATGACATAAACAAAGATACAAATGGAGATGGAAAACCAGATGTAAATGTAGATACAGATGGAGATGGAATTGCAGACACAAATATAGATACAGATGGAGATGGGAATCCAGATATCAATATAGACACAGATGGAGATGGAAATCCAGATATCAATATAGACACAGATGGAGATGGAAAGCCAGATGTAAATATAGACACAGATGGAGATGGAGAGCCAGATACTAATATAGATGGAACAGGAAATGAAACAGATCCAATAGTAATGAAAAAAGCAAAACCAGTATTAACATTAAGTTCAGCAAGTGGAACAGTAAATTATAAAGCTGAGAAGGCATTTACAGCAACAACAAAGAGTACACCAAATTGTGCAGGAACATTAACTGCAGTAAGTGGAACAGGAACAGTAGTAAGTATAACGCAAGGAGCATCAACAAATATAACAGCAAATGAATCAGGAGTAGGAACAGAAATAAAATATAAAGCATTAACAGGAACAGGAAATTCAGTAATAACAGTAACATTTACACCAAATGATACAGAACATTATGAAACAGTAAGTAAAACATTTACAGCAACAACAGCAAAAATAAATGCAACAACAAGTGTAAAAATAGAAGGAAAAGCAGTATACGGACAAACTTTAACAGCAAATGCAACATCAAATAGTACAGGAACAAAAACATATCAATGGTGGTATACAACAGATGCAAATGCAACTAGTGGAACTAACATTTCAGGAGCAACAAATAGTACATATACAATAGCAAATGTAGGATCAACAAGTATGGTAGGAAAATACATAGGTGTAACAGTATCAGTTGCAACAGATAGTAACTACAATGCAAGTTCAGCAACAGATAAAACAGACAAGAAAAACAATGGAGATGGAACAGGAACAGAAACAGATGGACAATTAGTAGAAACAAAGAAAATAACACCACCAACATCAACAAATAAGACATATACAGGAGTAAGC
>CAZBMU010000061.1:0-8156 GCA_964493175.1 uncultured Clostridium sp. | reverse complement strand
ATAATTGTTGTGATTTTATCTTTTCTACATGTTTCTTCAAGCAATTCTAATACTTACTTTCCCGTTTGGTAATCTAATGCTCCAGTCGGCTCATCACATAAAAGTATTTTAGGTTTTTTTGCTATTGCTCTTGCAATACTTACTCTTTGTTGTTGTCCACCGGACATTTGTGAAGGAAAATTATCCATTCTATCTTCTAATCCTACTTTTTTTAAAGCTTCTTTAGCATTTAATGGATTTTTACACACTTGAGTACCTAATTCTATATTTTCTAGTGCAGTTAAGTTTTGTACTAAATTATAAAATTGAAAAACAAATCCTATATCATTTCTTCTAAAATTTATTAATTGTTTTTCTTTTAATTTGGTTATGTCTTTACCTTCAATCATTACATTCCCGCTTGTAACGGTATCCATTCCTCCTAATATATTTAAACATGTTGATTTTCCAGAGCCTGATTGACCGAGTATTACAACTAGTTCTCCTTTTTCGATTTCAAATGATGCTTTATCTAATGCTTTAAGTTTTATTTCTCCCATTGGGTATATTTTATCTACATTTTTTAATTCAATGTAAGCCATTATCTTCTCCTTCATTTTAATTCTTTTGTCTTTTATATTTTATCAATAACAATTTTTATTGTTTTTTTAATTTTCTCTGAATCTTAATAGCTTTTATTGCAAGTTTCGGATTTATAGTATGACGTAGCTTGTCATGTACTATTCCTCTAATTTTTCTTTCATCTAATTTGCCGCTAGCTGTTAAAGGAAATTTTTCGATACAGATTATATGTTCAGGAATTTTTAAAGAAGGTAATACTGAATGTAAGTCTTTTAAATATTGTTGTTCTTTTAAACGTGTCATATATATTTTTGATTCGACACAAGCAATAATAGTTTCTCCGTCTGTTAATGAAGGAACTCCTATTACTCTAACTTTAGTAAATTCCTTATATTTTTCAAATGCTTTTTCTATTTCTGCAGGTGAAATATTTTCTCCTTTTCTAACAATTATATCTTTTATACGTCCTGTTAAAACTAAATATTTGTCCTCATCTATATACCCTAAATCTCCTGTATGTAGATATCCATCATTATCAAAAGGCTGTTTTTCATTTGGTATTTTATAATATCCATTACAAATATTGTATCCTTTTATTAATATTTCCCCTGTTTCATTTGAAGATAAGATTTTTTTGCTTGTTGGATCTTGAATAACAAATTCAATATCATCTAACATCTTTCCTACTGTTTTTTTCCTTTTACTTTTTGGCGAATCGGGATAAACAAATGAAATTAATGGTGAACATTCTGTTTGCCCATAACCATTTAAAAATTTTCCTTTACCATATCTTTTCTCTAAAAATTTGTATGCTTTTTCAGAAGTAAATCCTCCACCAACTATTGCATGTTTTACAAATGAATGTCCGATGTATCCAAAATCCTGGTGCTCTGGCTATTTTATCATAAATATATCCTATAGAAGCACTATCACCACATTTAGAATGAATAAATTCTTTATATACTCCTATAGCATTACTCATCTCATTTATATATACAATCCTACGGAATGATAAATAAGCATTTACAACAAGTAATCCAAAACAGTGAAACATTGGAAGTAAACACATAAACTTGTCAGATGCAAATTCGTTTAATCTATATAAATTATGATATATATGATTTAAGATTCCAAATTGGGATAATTCAACAGCTTTAGGTTCACTAGTAGTTCCTGTAGTAAAAATAATAAATGATGTTCTTTTGCTATCTTCATTTCTAATATATACTCTATTTACTTTTTCTATATTAGTATTTAATAAGTGTTTTGGTTCTATATCACTGTGTTTTATTGATAAAGTATTTTGTATATCAATATTTGTATCTGCTAAAAGTTTATCAAATTCTTTTTCATTTTTTTCATGTGCAATATATTTTCCATATAATAGATATTTACAATCTGTATAATTAATAGCTTTTACAATATCGTCATGTCTTGAAATATAGTTTAATAAAACTGCTACTGCACCAATTTTTATAATTGCATAAAAAGACGCAATCCAATTAAATGAATTCATCGAGAGAATAGCAACATGGTCATCTTTCTTCACGCCCATTTTTAGTAAAGCATTTGCAAAATAATCAATAGTTTTCGACAGTTCATTATAACTATACTTTTTCTTTTCAAAACATATTGCAATTTTTTTTGAATATTCTTCTGGCACTTCGTAAATATCAGAAAATACATAATGTTTAATTTCTTTGTTCATTTCTTATCTTCCCTCTTTTTAATATTTTAAATAAAATTAAGTAGATTACTAAAATTATTAATAAATATATAGTACCTTGTATATTACTGCTAAATAGCTCATGATTTTTATTAAATATAAGTGTATCTACATAGGAAATTATAATTGCATGTGTTATATAAATAAAAGCTGAATTTTCGCCAAATTTTTCTAGAAAATTACCAATTAGAGGCATTTTACTAACTAATTTTGAAATACTATGTATTATATATGTTCCAAGTATTGCAAAAAGATATGCTATATATGCATCTAAACCATTAATACTGCTATTGAATCTTCCTCCCATTAATGCTCCAACTAAATTTGCTCCAAAAGTAAAATAACAAAAGCTAGAAATTAAAAAAATTATTAATTCAAATAAAACAACTTTTGTAAATATTGTAGTTCTATTCTCTTCTTTATCAAGAAAATTACTTTTTTTCAAATATGCAGCTGTAAGCATTATTGCTAATATTACAGGATAGCATTGAATAGTGAATGGTAAATATGGGCCTACAAGATTTCCTATCAAAAATGATGTGAACAATAATAGTGCTACTGTTATTATATGTCTTGATAATTTTTCATTTACAAAGTCGACAATTAAATAAAATATACAAGATACTATCCATAATGTATATAAAAACCAGTATACTCCTATGCAAACAGTCAAATCAAAGTTAAAAGTTGATATATCAAATCCACTCATAAGAGCCCATGGTTCTGTCATTATTACATACACATATGATTGTTTTATATTGTATAATGTAGCACTATTTGTTAGAAGAAGCATTGGTACAACTAATATCGTAGATAATCCCCAAATAATAGGAATTGGTAACAACAATTGTTTAGATCTTCTTATAATACTTTCTTTTGGTGTTCTTTTTTTGGGATTATAATTATAACCAGAGTAAAAGAAGAATACACTCATCAAACAAGGAAATATTAAAAATAAAATATTAAAATTATCTATTACTGAATAATCTATAAATATTTTACTATGAAAAAATATTACCGAACATAATAATATTCCTTTTGTAATATTTTGAATACTATTTATTTTTTTCATATCAATTACTCTCTTTCCTTAGTACATTCAGGCAAACTTCATCTTTGTTTTTAGGGTCCCATCCAAAAACAGGTTTGTTTTTTATTATTTAAATTTAAAAAAACTTGTAATATCAAATCCAGTTGGCATTGGTATTGTTAACATATATATTATTCCAAAAATTAAAATACCTACTGAAAAGATAAATACTATTTTACGACTTTGAAGGTCTTTAAGGATTCCTACTATACCTAATAGAAATAATACAAGGGAATAAATAACTGAAACCAATTGATAAGAATCGCCACGTAGATTATCTTCTTTTCCCTCTTCCATGACTTCTTGTGATTCATCTAGTAATTCCTTAGCATTTTCAAAATAGCTATTTGTAAATTCTTCTTCATCAAATGGAGAACTTGTTTCTTCTTTTAGATTTGTAGAAGAAATAGCCTCTAAAAGCTTTGGTGAACAACTACTATCCTTGATTTTTTGAATTTTAGTTTCAATAACTTTTACCTCATCCATATTACCTTTTTCTCTAGCTGCTTCCAAATCTGTTTGTAAATTTAAAATAGTATTCCATGTAAATAAATCTGAGATATAAATCTGTGCAGAAACATTATACTCAGAATTACCTTCAGCTGCCAAATTATTACTTTTAGTAAAGTTTATTGCTTGAATTCCACTATGTAATGAGCCTATCCAACCTGCCCAAGCTACAAGAAGTGTTGTTAAACCTAAAAACACGGCGACTAAAATTCCTAGTTTTTTTTCATTAAGAAATTCTTTTTTCTCTTTAATTTCTTCATTCATAATCATACCTCATTTTTTATTATAAATAATATAATAGTTATAATATTTATACATTATAATTTTAAAAAAATCAACTAATATTGTTTTTTATAAATTAATATTATATATTTAATAATAAGATAGAGATAGTAAACTTTTACTACCTCTATCTTAACTTTAACTATCATTTTTTTTAATTTCTGCAATCATATAGTTACCTTGAATATTCCTAAAATTACTAAATCTTTCTTGTAAACATCTTTATAAATTGTAATTTATATATTAAATAAGGAAATGATTCTATATAAAACCATTTCCTTATAAATATTATTTAATTTCAATATGTTTTGCTTCTGGAAGTTCTTTTCTTTCTTCTTTTTTATTGTAATTTATTTTTCTGATTTTAATAAAATAAGTGATAATATTTTACCTATTATCACTTATATAATTTATTATTTTCTTTTCTTTGTATATTTAATTGTTCCAGCAACTCCTAACATTGAAACTAGCATTAAACTAATCCATACTGCAATATTATCTCCAGTTTTTGGATTGTTTGATGTAGATTCTTCTGCCTTTGTTTCTTCAGCTGTAGCAGTTTCTGTTTGTGTTGTTTCTTTAGTTTTTGCTATTGTAAATTTTGTTATTGCCTCTCCACCATTATTAAACGCTACTTTTAATGTATGTTCTCCAGTTGATAGTGAATTTACAAAATCTTTATTTAATGTAATTATTGTACTTCCTGATTTTGATGTGTATTTTGTTGTTTCAGTTCCATTTACATACACTTTTCCACCATTTTCAAATAATGAGTAATCTGCATTTATTCTAAATGTTAAATTATCATCTTTATTTATTGTATAAGTTTGATTTGCTGTATTATCTATATATTCATAAGTAGGTTTTTCTTCAGTTGCTGCTGTATCATCAATACTTGTATGTGCTGTATAAATACTAGCTATATGATTTATGATTGTAATATTACTTACTTCTATTAATTTACCCTCTTCAAAGCTATAAGTCGTTGCAATTTGAGTACCAACAGAAACTGCTACTTGATTATTTTCTAATGCTTTTACATTCTGAATATCTGTTTCATTCATTGTACCAAAATCTAGAGGTACATATTCCCAAGGAACATATTCTTGTGGAATATAATTAGGATTTGCTTCCTTCTTTTCAGCTTCAGCTGCATCCCAGCTTGCTTTTCTTTCTTGTTCTCTTGCTTCATATTTTGCTCTGTTTGCAGCTTCCGCATCAGTTTTTATTTCATTAAATAATACTGTAAGTGATTGTGCATTAGAAATTGCTGTTTGATTTATTCCATTTCCAGCTTCATTTGTTACACTTTTTACACTTCCTGTGGCAACTACGTTTCTACCAACCCATTCTGAAGATGTCCAATTTTCATTCATAGAGTTAACAAGAGAAGGGTCTGAACACACCATAATTCCAACATTATCATCTCTTGTATAATTGTCTGGAATAAGTGATGAATACTCAGAAGCTAATACCGATTTCAATTTTGCTATTGTGGAAGGAGTAACTATAAAATTACTAGAATAAACATATCTTACAACAGTACCATCTTGTTTTGTAATTTTATTAACATATACTTGTGAATTACCACCAGTATAAGCCATAACAATTGTTCCAACTTTTGAAGTTCCAATTCTACCTACATCATTAGCATTAACCATAGTAGGTATAAAAATTGCCATCAATATTGTAAATATTAACACTAGGCTAACAGATTTTTTACTTAAATTTTTCACTATAAAATTCCCCCTTGTGACTTTCAGCTTTTGTACTTAGGGTGTCTATTTCAATATTGCTTAAATTCTATCATATAATGATTTTTTTTACAAGAAAATTAACGATATTTTTCAAATCTTTATCAGAACAAAAAATTACCATTTTTCTATGTGTTTAATTATACTATAAAAACAAAAGATTATCTAGGTATCCAGATAATCTTTCAAAATCATTTATAAAAAACGTATCTTAATTTATTTATTTTTCTTACCAATTTTTACTGTTCCTGCCACTCCTAACATTGAGATTACCATTAAGCTAATCCATAATGCAATGTTGTCTCCTGTTTTTGGATTATTAGTAGTAATATCATCTTCATTTTCATTACTTGGAGTTGCTGTTTCTTCTTGTTCTTTAGTTGCTGTTTCTTCTTGTTCTTTAATTGTAAATCCTGTTTGTGCATATCCACCATTATTAAAAGCTACTCTTATTGTATGTTCTCCTTCTGATAACGTGTTTAGATATTCATCATTAAATTCAATAATTGTACTTCCTGATTTAGATGAGAATTTTTTTGTTTCATTCCCATCTATAAATACTTTTCCACCATTTTCAAAATATGAATAATCAGCAGCAATTCTAAATGATAATCCATTTCCACCTAATGTATATGTTTCATTTGCTCCTTCTATAACCTCATAATTAGTTGGAAGGATAATTAATGTAGCAGAAGAAACACGATGTTCATACTCATCCCAATATTCTCTTCTAGTTACATCTGTTAAATCATCCAAATTTATTTCTTTATTTCTTTTTAAAATAGTGTATGTTTCTCCATTATCTAAAGTAATATTTTTATCTGTCAAGTCATAAGCATATGATAGTTTGTAAGAATAATAAGTATAATAATATACTGCATGTTCAACATTGTCTTTGTCTTTTACAAGTTTTAATTTACCACCTTTACTTTTATCATAAGGATATATAAGAAATTTGTCAGTTGAAAATTCTTCTCCTGTATCAGTATATCCTGCTGCTTCAAGCTCTTCAAGAGTATTATACGCTTCATCATGTTCAACTGTTGAAAAATCAATAAATGTTTCTCCATTTACTTCTTCATACTTTACATGCCCAGCTTTAATACGATAAGAACCATCACCAAATCGATACATTGCATATTTTTCTCCATTTTTTTCAAAGATTTGATATTTAGTAGGATGTTCATTTACATTTTCTAAAAAACCCAAACCTTTAACTTCTTCAAGAACATCCTCATACATCCTATTATTATCTATTGTTAATTTATCTCCATTTTTAAGTATTATAGACTCTTCATCGTTTTCAGCTGAATTTCTAAGATAAAGAGCAGATGGATTATAATTATCCCATCCTTCTATCGATTCTGGAACATATAGCTTTAATGTTACACTATCATCTACTATAATTTTACCATTAAAAACAACTATTGCTCTACTACTATTTCTATCTTTATTAGCTGTCAAGCTACCATATCCTGTAAAATGTAAATTACATCCAAAATCATAGTCACTTCTACAATCTACATAAGCTACTTCATTGTCTCCAATAAGATTTATTTTAAAATCATCTCCCATATCTTCAACAACCAGTCTATTAGAAGTTTTTAAATTAGATAGAGTTAATGTATTAGTTTCTAAATCGTATGTAACTCCTTCTAATGCAGAATTATTAATATCTCCATCATAATAAATATAATAATCTTCAGTATCTCCATAAAATACAATACACGCCCAATCTTCATTTGGTCCACTTGAATAAGAAACTGTACTTATGCTAATAAAAAACAATAATGTAAAAATAAACAAAATTGAAATATAAAATTTACTAGTTTTCATTTTTTCCTCCAATTTATATAAATAATTATTTTCACTCTTATTCTATCAGTTTTAAATTTTTTTAGCAATAAATTATTTTTATCTAAAACGCTTATATAAACAACGCTTTGTATCTTTTTTGTTTTATTTTAGCACTTTAGAAGAAATGTTACAAAAATATTATTTTTTGACTACAATTTTGTTACAGAACTTTTTTTATGAAATAAAAGAAGTATATTTTTCTACACCTCTTTCTTTATAATTAATCTTAATATCAAAATATTATGCACATCTCTATAACTTGTAAGTTTCTGTTCTAATACTTGTTTTTAATACCAAAATATTGTAGACATCTTTTAATAAAATAATAAAAAACTAAATTGCTAATATAAAAGTAACAATTTAGTTTTTGTTTAGA
>CAZBMU010000060.1:0-8274 GCA_964493175.1 uncultured Clostridium sp. | reverse complement strand
AACAACTAGTCTCAAATTTCTTTCAACTAATATTTGTCTTGTTTGTAAATTATCTTCTTCAGATAATTTAGCTATTAACTCTGCTTCTTCTTCAGGTGGAAGTGGAGGTGGAAGCGTTTGACTTCCTGCTATGTAAAAAATCGGTAAATATTCAATCTCATTATTTTCATTTAAATATTTAGCACAAATAGTATTAATACTGTTTTTTACTAAATCTACAAATTTCATATAAATCACATTCCTTTCACATTAATTCAATTCCTATTAAAGCTCTATATTCTCCTTTTTTTGTTAGTGATTTATTATAAATACCTATTATTACATTTTTTATTTCTTTTATTTCCTCTTCATTTATTATTTTTAAATATTGTGGTTTTATTCCCAATAACATTCCATTTTGCTTTCCTAATGAAGAAAATGGAATAAGCTTTAATTTAGAAATATATTCATTTTTTATATCTTCTGAAATTTTTTCAAAATCACCTCCTATTATGTTTTCTAAATTATTTAAAATTTCTTTTGGCATACATTCATATAATAATGTATGTTCTATAATAACAACAGGCATTGATGTTATAGGCTCTTTTAAACAATTTCCTGTATCTATCATTGCTTTTGTTTTTATTTTTTTATCATTTATACTAATTTCTATATCACAAAACATATCTTTTTTTGAAATCTTATTTTTTATAAATTTTAGACAACTTAAAATTATAATAAATCCTATTATAGCTCCCAGCAAAACAGTTTTTAATGTATATGTTCCTAAAAATAGTCCATTTTTCATTATAATATTTTGTGGTTTTACAATATATATTAAAGAAAATGCTGCTCCTCCAAATACAAAAGAAACTAAATAAAAAATAAGTAACTCTTTCCACATTTTTTTTATATTCTGTGGATTAAATGCTATGTATACAATTAATATAGATAATATTATTTTTAAAAAAATACTTGAATATATTTCTAATATTCCCATATAAGCTACTACTGAATAAATAGCCCCTAATAAACTTGCTAAAATGGCTCTAATGTACTTCATTTTTATTTTTGATACTATACCAGTTGTAAGCAATATTATATAATTCATAACTAAATTTTCTATTAATACAACATCAATATAAATTGTCATTTTTCTTTCCTTTGATAATTATTTTACTACCTATATTTTAAAAAAGCTGTCTATTCTTATATGCGAAAAAAAGAAATAATCGAGAATTTTCGATTATTTCTTTTTTTATTCTAATTTTAATTTCAACATCTGTCCCAAATGGACATTACATATTTTTGTTTTTATTTTTTCTTAAAAATGAAGGAATGTCTAAATCATTTTGTGATGAATTTGATTCATGACTTGATGGTATAGAATTTATTTTCTTTTCCCAATTTTTTGATACTATATTATCTACTCCAATGCTTGAAATTGGTTCATTTTTTTCAAATCCTGTTGCTATTACTGTAATTTGAATTTCATCTGTCATGCTTGGATCTGTTACTGTACCAAATATTATATTTGCTTCTGGGTCTACACTGCGTTGTACTAATTCTGCTGCTGTATTTACTTCATGTAATCCTAAATCTTCTCCACCTGTAATATTTATAATTACTCCTTTTGCTCCTTCTATTGATGTTTCTAATAATGGACTTTGAATAGCTTCTTTTGCAGCATCTTCTGCTCTGTTTTCTCCTGATGCGTTACCTACACCCATGTGTGCCATTCCTTGATTTAACATTATTGTTTTTACATCTGCAAAGTCTAAATTAACAAGTCCTGGTATAGCTATTAAGTCTGATATTCCTTGTACACCTTGTCTTAAAATATCATCTGCTAATTTGAATGCTTCTATAATAGATGTTTTTCTATCTATTATTTGTAGTAATTTATCATTTGGTATTACTACTAATGTATCTACTTTTCCTTTTAAACTTTCTATTCCTCTTTCTGCTTGAGAAAGTCTTTTCTTTCCTTCAAATGTAAATGGTTTTGTAACAACACCTATTGTTAATATTCCCATTTCTTTTGCGGCTCCAGCAACTATTGGTGCTGCTCCTGTACCTGTTCCTCCACCCATTCCGGCTGTAACAAATACCATGTCTGCTCCTCTTAATACTTCTGCTACTTCTGCTTTACTTTCTTCTGCAGATTGGGCTCCAATATCAGGGTTCGCTCCTGCTCCTAATCCCCTTGTTATTTTTTCACCTATTTGAATTTTAGTACTTGCTTTTGATGTTTGCAAAGCTTGTCTATCTGTATTTACTGCAATAAAATCTACTCCTTTTATTCCTGCTTCAATCATTCTATTTACAGCGTTATTTCCAGCTCCACCTACACCTATAACTTTTATTGTAGCTGTTCCATCCATCATTGTAATATTATTGTCATCATTGTATTCCATCATTTAGTATTCCTCCCTTTATAATTATATATAATTAAAATTAATAACTTTTTTATGAATAAAAGAATTCTTTTACCCTTTGTAATATAGTTTTTACAAAACTTTCATTATCTTTTGTATCTATACTACTAGATACAGTTTTTGCAAAAGGTCTTGCAGCTATATACCTTACAAGTGCATAACTTGTCCTATATGCTGGTTTTACAGTACTTATAGCTCTTCCAGTTGAAATTTTTACAGGTATATTTAAGTTTATTTTTCCAGCAACATCACTTTTATTTATGTTTACTATTCCTTGACCTGTAAGTATTACATTATTAATCTTTTGCTTTAATCCTTGATTTACTATATCTTTATTTACTATTGAGAAAATTTCTTCAATTCTAGCTTCTATAATTTCTATTAGTTCAGAGCTTTTTATTATTTTGTTTTTGTTTGAGTCTTTACATGTATTCAATATAATATCATTATCATTATCTATAAATGATTTTAAAGCTAAGCCATACTGCCTTTTTAGCTTGTCTGCTTCTTCTTCTGATATATTTAATACCATTGCTATATCATTTGTTATATTATCTCCTCCTACTGGAATAGAGTTAGTATATAAAAATGATGACCCTTCAAAAACGCCTATATCAGTATTTCCTGCTCCTATATCAAGAATCATTATATTATCATGTAATTCATTTTTATCTAATATTAAATTTCGTTCAGCTAGTGTTATTGGTACAATTCCATCAATTTCTAAACCTGATTTTTTAAAAATCCCACTTAATTGTCTTACATATTCTTTGTCTGCTAATATAACTTGAGCACTAATTGAGAAACTTGAACTTAAACTTCCTACTGGGTCAGTAACTACTGTTCCATTTTCAAGAGTTATTTTGTCTGGTACAATATCTATTAATGTTTTTGATTCTGGAATATCTATATCTTTTACTTGCATTATTGCGCTTTGAACATCTTTTACTGATATTCCTGAATATTTGTCTTTTACTTCTTTTGATATGCTATTTTGTACTATTGTTACATATTTTCCAGGAATAGTTACATATGCTGAATTTATTTTTAAATTAGTTTCATCCTCGGCATCTTTTATTGTTTTTGCTAGGCTTAAAATTACTTCTTCTTCATTTATTATTTTCCCTTTCTTTAGTCCACTACATTTATATGAGGTATTACATATTATTTCTATTTGACCAAAGTTGTTTACTTCTCCAACAACCGTGCAAACCTTACTGGTTCCTATGTCAATACCTACTATGATATCTCCGATTGCCAAGTTAATTCCTCCATTTTTTAGTATAATTCTTACAAATGTATATATATTACATTTTTTAAAAAATGTCAATAGGATTTGTTATATTTTTGTAATATTTTTGTAATATTGTTGTAATATTTGTAAAATTTTAGACATAGTTAAAGCAGGAATACTCCCGCTTCACTACTTTTATCTTTTGTTCAAATTTTTTTACTCTTTTTCTTTTATTTCTACATTTTTCTTTTTTCCAATAAATTCTGACCATTTATCTATATAATATCTTCTAATTATAGCTAAATTTACAAACATCCTACCAACAAATACAATAATTGCTGCTAGATAAATATCAACATTTAATTTTTGTCCTAATATAGTTAAAAGTATTGCAAGTATTGCGTTTCCAAAAAAACCTGTTATAAATATTTTTAAATCAAAATTCTTTTTTATTACAGATGTTATTCCTCCAAAAACCGAATCTAGAGCTGCAATAATTGCTATTGCAAGGTAACTTGAATATGTATATGGAATCATTGGAGAATTCATTCCAATTAAAGCTCCTAAAATACAACCTATTAATATTGCTATAAAAATCATTTTTATTCCTCCTTATTGTATATACTTAACTTTTATTTCATCTTTATATTTCAAAATTTTAACTTTATTTTGTTTTTCAATAGTTATATCTTGCCCTAATTTTTTCATGCTATCAACATGACCTCCATTGCCTAATAGTCCACTTTCTAGGTAAACTTGATTTCCTATTGCTTTTATAATATATGGTGCAAGTATTCTTTGTCCATTTACTTTTATAAAACTATTACTTATATCTACTAAATCACTCATATTTATAATTCTTTCATCATTTATTGATATAGCTTCTGCTCCAGATAATTTTAAAGAATTAACAATTGAAATTAAATCATCTGCTATTATTTTTGGTATTTCTTCATTATCAGTATCTCTTATTGTAATTTCAATACCCTCTCCTTCAACATCTGTTTTTCCAAGTGTTTGGTTTACTTGTTCTAATTCTGCATCTACCAATTTTTCTGTTTCTTCATTAGATTGTTTTGTTTGTTTATATTCTTGTATTTTGCTCTGAGTTTCCACTAATTTTTGATTTGTTTCTTCATATTTTGATTTCCAATTTGCAAGTTCTGTTCTTAATTCTGTTTCTCTCATATTCTCAATAGATGTAATATCTGTTTCATTTACTATTTTAAATTGCATAGACATAACTAATGCTAAACAAAAACATGCTATTCCTATTGTTATTATTATTGTGGTTTTACCTTTTCTTATATTTTTCATTTCTTAATGCCTCCTTCTATTTGCTATCTTTCATATATTTATATATTATAGTTCCAGAATATTTTGGTATAGTAATAGAATTTGATTTTTTTAATTCAACTCCAATACTATAATTTTTTAATGTTTCTAAATATCCTCCTGGTCTAGATAATGCTGACAATTGCTCTGGAAGTCCAATAGCTTTTATTTCAAAAGGCGCTCCAACTTTTTCTCCATTTATTTCTATAATATTTCCTGCACATGTTATTCCTGAAGTTGGCACTAATCTTTCATCGTTAATTGATATTGCTTCTGCTCCAGCATTTTTTAATTCATTTATTACACTTAAAACATCTAAATCGTGTACTAATAATGAATTTGGATCTAATGCTGTACTAATATCTTTTTTACTATCTGATAATGTAACAATTACACCTGGCCCTGTAACTTCTGTTAAACCTATAATTTTATTTCCTGTTTTTATTTGTTCCTCTTTTTGTTCTAATTGACCATTATTTTTTGTAGAATTTTCTCTTTCTTTTTCAAGTTCTTTTTCTGCTTTTTCTAATTCTTTACTTTTATTATCATATCTTTCTTTATATCGTAAAACTTCTGCTCTAAGATTATTTTCTTCATAATTGTTACTTACAGTTGAATTTGTACTTTTTACAGTTCTAATTTGAACACATATACCAAGTGTTAATGCAAAACAAATTACTCCCAATGTAATAGCTACTATTTTTTTATTTGTCATTATATGTCCTCCTTTTATACTTTCTGTCTAAAATATGGTTTAAATTTATTATTTAAATCACCATTTACAAATATATCCCCTTCAATACCTTTTTCTTGTTCCATAATTGCTGCAGCATTTAGCATTTTATTGCTTAAGTTTGTATTATCACCTAAATGAATTGTTTTCTTTTCTTCTTGTAAATATATAATATAATCGTTTTTATCACTAATGTCAATACTCGTTATTTTTTCTGCTATTCCATTATCATTTGCTGTATTAAAAATTTTTATAACATCACTTAAAATTTCTAAATCATCATTATTTAGCCTGTTACCTAATTGAATTTCTTCTTCATTAGTTTTACTTCCTTTAATTATTGGTAAGTTTTGATTAGTATCTGAAATTTCTAACAAATATCCCTGTGTATTTATTAACACAAATTTTCCTACATATTCTATGCTAAATTTTGCTACTCTTTCTTCTATATTTATTTCGATTGTTGATGGTATTTTTCTCCTTATATTAACGCTTTCTATATATGGATTTTCTTTAATTTTCTCAATCGTTGAAGATTTATTAAACTTAAAAATATTTTCTTCTATTTTTAATTCAGATAAACTTATAATAGTATCACTTGGGATTTTACTATTGTTTTCAACTTTTATTTCTTTAATATTAAATACAGGAGAAGTTAGTGCAAAAACAATTGCTCCTACAATTAATCCAATAAGTATTATCAATTTAAAAATAAATTTTATTTTTCTAAATAATCTTTTTCTTTTCATTTGCTTTTTTGAAATTTTTATATTTTTAGCTTTTTGTTTTTTTTCATTATTTCTATTAGTCATTTTTATAACTGTTTCAGTTTCTTCATCTAATTCAAATTCATCATTATTATTAAATTCTCTAATCCTTTTTTCTCTTTCTTTTGCTTTTTTTCTTTTCATTATGTCTTCAATTGTTTCTTTATCGGCTTGTCCATTATTTTTTAACAAAACTATCTCCTCCTTTGGGTTCAGGTCCAGATGGACATCTAAGTCCATTCTGGGACACATCTATATTTTATTTACATTGACATTATATCTGCTCCAATATTTTTAAGCTTTTCTTCAAAGTTTTCATATCCACGTAAAATATATTCTATTTTACTTATTTTTGTAATTCCTTTTGCAGCTATTCCTGCCATTACTAATGCAGCTCCTCCTCTTAAGTCTGTTGCTTCTACATTCGCTCCATATAATTTTCTAACACCTTTTATTACTGCTGTTTTACCTTCAATTGATATTTTTGCTCCCATTCTTATTAGCTCTTGGGTGTATTTATATCTATTTTCAAATATATTTTCTACTATAATTGATGTTCCTTTGGCTAATGTTAACATACTTGAAAATATCGATTGCATATCTGTTGGAAATCCTGGGTATGGCATTGTTTTTATATCTACTGGTTTTAGTTTTTTTGGTGCATTTATTTCAATTTTATTTTTTTTTATATTTATTTTGCAACCTGTTTCTTCTAATTTATGTATTACTGGAATAATATGATTTGGTTCTACATTTTTTATCTTTAAATTTCCATTATTCATTGCTCCAATACATAAAAATGTTCCTGCTTCTATTCTATCTGGCATTATGTTATAACTTACATCTTTTAACTGTTTTACTCCTTGAATTTGAATTTTGCTAGAACCTGCACCTTTTATTTTGGCTCCCATTTTATTTAAGAAATTTTGTAAATCTTCAATTTCTGGTTCTTTTGCAGCATTTGTAATTACAGTTGTTCCGTTCTGCTAAACAGCTAGCTAGAATGATATTTTCGGTTGCTCCTACACTTGGAAAATCCAAGTGTATATTTTCTCCCACTATTTTATCACAAAAGCACTCAATATTTCCATAGTTTTTGCTAATATTTATTCCTAATTTTTCAAATGCTTTTAAATGAAGTTCTATTGGTCTTGCTCCAATGTCGCATCCGGCCTGGATAAGAGAATTTTGCTTTTTTGTATTTTCCAATTAAACTTCCGCACAAAAATAACAGAAGAACGCATTTCTCTCATTAATTCTTCTGTAATTTCTTGATTTTTAATTTGACATGTATCTATTATAACTTTATTTTTCTTTTTTTCTACTTTTGCTCCAAGTTGTTTTAAAATTTCAAACATCATTTTTGTATCATGTATATCTGGCACATTATATAAGGTTGATTTTTCTCCATTTAATATGCTAGCTGCAATTATAGGTAGTGCTGCATTTTTTGAGCCTGAGATGGTTACTTCTCCTTCTAGTTTTTTTCCTCCTTTTATTATGTACTCTGACATTTTTTTACCACCTTCCTAGTGTTTTTGTTATATATTATGTAACTTGCACAAAAAATGTTCTAAACTTTTAAGCTATTTGCTTAAAAATTTAGAACTTTTTTGGTACTTTTTTGGACGGAGTCAAAAATCATCCTGTTTATTCAACTTCTTTTTTCCATAAACTATGTTTGTTGCAATAAGCATAAATTACTGAACCTGGTACATACTTGCAGTGCATAGCTGGTTCATCTCCTGGTTTAAAATATTTTGTAACTTCTTTATCTCCATAAAATAT
>CAZBMU010000059.1:0-8277 GCA_964493175.1 uncultured Clostridium sp. | reverse complement strand
AAAAATTGTTTTAAAGAACCTGTTGAAAATGCAGTTATAAAATTAGTAGAAGTTGTATGTAAAGATGGAAAAGAAGAAAGACTTCCTATAGGTCACACTTTTACAGACAAAGAAGGCGAGTTTGTATTTGGTCCTTTATGTCCTAATAAAGAATATGCTATTCAAATTTGGGTTAATGATACAAAGAAAATAAAAATATGTGCAAAATGTCATCATGAAGGTAAATGTTTAAAAGGTGAAAAAAATGATAAATGTGACTGTTTTATTAATGATAAAAAAGAGCATATAAGTAAATGTAATAAAAGAGAAGAATATCTTGAAGAAAAAGATTTTGAAAATGTAGAATTATAAATAAAAAAATCTAACTCAAATAGAGTTAGATTTTTTTGTAGTTATTAAAAATAATTTATGATATAATTATGCCATAGAATAGTACAAAAATTATAATTTAAATAAAGATAAAGGAGAGAAATCATAGGTGAAAATAGGAATAATAACTGATATTCATAGTAATATACAAGCTCTGAATGCGGTATTAAATGAATTTGATAAAATAAAAGTAAAAAAAATAATATGTTGTGGAGATATAATTGGAATAGGAATAAATCCAGAAGAAACAGTTCAGACATTAATAGAGAAAAAAGATATGTTAATAGCTGTAAGAGGAAACCATGAGCAATATTTATTAAAAGGTTTGCCAAAAGAAGTACATGATGATAAAAGAAAGATAAGTAACGACGAAATAGAAAATCATAAATGGAGTCATAGTAAATTAAGTGAACAGTCTAAATATTTTTTAAATGAGTTAGAAATATCAAAGAATATAGAAATAGAAGGAAAGAAATTTTATATTGTTCACTATCCAATAAAAGAAGATGGAACATATAAAAAACATATTAAAAATCCTAATATATTAGAAAATAAAGAAATGTTTAAAGAAATTGATGCAGATATATACTTATTTGGACATACACATACTTTAAGTGTTAATAATGAAGGAAACAAATGGTATATAAATACTGGTTCTTTAGGTTGTCCTATGGATAGCAATACTGCTAAAGCAGGAGTATTAGAAATAAATGATGGAAGAGTTGAATTTAAAAGCATTAATGTTAAATATAATGTTAAAGAAGTAATAGAAGAAATTAAAAAAATTAAATTTCCATTTTATAAAAAAATATTAAAAATATTTTATGGAGAATAAAAAGTGGAGTTGTTAAAGATGAATAATTTAAGAATTAAAAAAGAATAAAAAATTTAGAACAAATAAAATTATTATTAGGAGGTATAAAATGAAAAAAATGGATTTAACGCTAGATGTTCAAGATTACAAATTAAATATTAGAGCAGGAGGAATAATAATTCATAACGGTAAATTATTAGTACATAGAAATTTAAATGATGGTCATAATGCTTTAGTTGGTGGAAGAGTTGAAATAGGAGAAGACTCAATAACAACTCTAAAACGAGAAATACAAGAAGAAATGGGAAAAGAAATTGAAATAACAGGATATGTATCAACAATAGAAAATTTCTTTGAAATGAAAGGGTCAAAATATCATGAAATTATGTTTATACATAAAGCAGATTTTGCAAATGAGGAAGATAAGAAAATAGATTATACTATAAAAAACATAGAAGGAAAAGATTATTTACAGTATGAATGGATAGATATAAATAAAATAGATGAATATAAAATTGTACCAAGTGCTATAAAAGATATATTAAAGGAAGAAAAACTTCCAATACATATAATACATATTGATTCATAATAATTATAAAAAAATAAAAAGTTTAGCAGTAGCTAAGCTTTTTATTTTTATAATTGCATTTTTTAAAAACTAAAAACATACAATTAAAATATTAAGGAGGTAAAAAATGTTTTTAGTTTTTAATAAACAAAAAATATATACATATATAGTATCTATATTTACTGTACTAATATTGTTTGGTGTAGCAACTGTATTAAATCAAAATCAGTCTGGAAGTGAAGTCCCAACATCATCTACAAATTCAAAACTACTACCAATATATAATGTACAAACAACAGAAAATGAAGTTGCTTTTACAATGAACTGCGCATGGAATGCAGATGATATAGATTTAATACTAGAAACTTTAGAAAAAAATAAAGTAAAAATAACATTTTTTGTTGTTGGAGATTGGCTAGATAAATTTCCAGAAGCGGCTAAAAAAATATATGACGCTGGCCATGAAATTGCAAGTCATAGTAACACACATCCACATGTAAATAATTTAAGTTATGAAGAAAATATAAAACAAATAGAAGAAAGTAATAATAAAATAGAAAAAATTACAGGAAATAGAACTAATCTATATAGAGCTCCTTATGGAGAATATAATGATACAGTAATAAAATCAGCTACAGACAAAGGATATTATTGCATACAATGGAGCTTAGATACATTAGATTACACAGGAATTACAGGAAACCAAATGTGGGATAGATTAAAAGATAAAATAAAAGCAGGAGATATAATATTAAGTCATAATGGAACTAAACATACAGCAGATAGTTTAGATTTATTAATAAAAAAGATAAAAACAAAAGGACTTGAAATAGTAAAAGTATCAGATTTAATTTATAAAGAAGGTTATGAAATAAATAGTAATGGAACTCAAATAAAAAAGTAAAAGTATAAATTTGGTAATTTAGGTAATAATATGATTATAAAAATTGCCACCGGTGTCGGATTTTTTGGCAAAAAAGTTGAGGTGAAAAATGACCTTTATTGGAATAGTTTCAGATTCAAAATTTTTTGATAATGTAAAAGATAGTATAAAAAATAGGAAATTCAATCTAATTCATATTACTAAAAAAAGTATAGGAAATATAAAAAATATAAAATTAGAAATAATAATTATTAATGATGATTTAAAAGATTATGAACATGAACTAAAAACACTTGAAATAATTTGTTCTAAATCTAAATATATAATAATTAATACAGATTTTAATTTAATGTTTAATTTTTCGATAAAAAATCAGAACATAATAATTACTTATGGTTTAAATCAAAAATCTACAGTAACTGTATCTAGTATTATTGAAAATAGTATTTTAATATATTTACAACGAAACATAAAAAATATAAATGAAAAAACAATAGAAGTAGGAGAAGAATTAATAAACATGGATGAAAATTCAAAATTAAAAATATATGAAATTTTAGTTATATATATAATAAATATAGTATATGATATACCCATAATTTTCAAAACATAGTAAAAATCAAACTTTTTTGAGAAAATTTAACTTTTTATGTAGACAAAACCAAAAAAATGTTGTATAATATAGAAAGTAAGTTTAACGTACAGAAAGAAAAATATACAAAATATAAAATAGGGAGGAAAAAAAATTGAATACAAATTATTTAGAAAACAACTATTTAACACTAGTTGGAAAAGTTACAGGTGAAAAAAAATTCAGTCATGAAATTTATGGAGAAAGTTTTTATGTATTTAACTTAGAAATACCACGTTTAAGTGGGAATAGTGACATAATTCCAATAACTGTATCTGAAAGACTAATAAAAGAAGAAACATTACAAGAAGGAAAAAAACTTTTAGTAAAAGGTCAATTCAGGTCATATAACAGTTATGAAGAAGGAAAAAACAGATTAATACTTACAGTTTTTGCAAAAGACATAATGGAACTTGAAGAAAATGAAAATGAAGAAGAAAATGAAATGGTAAAAAAAGACATAATAACAAACGAAGTAGTATTAGTTGGATATATTTGCAAAAAGCCGATATATAGACAAACACCATTTGGAAGAGAAATATCAGACATATTATTAGCTGTTAATAGAGCTTATAATAAATCAGACTATATACCATGTATAGCTTGGGGAAGAAATGCAAGATTTTGTCAAAACTTAGAAGTGGGGGTTCAGGTTAAAGTAGTAGGTAGAGTACAATCAAGAGCCTATGAAAAAAAGCATGAAGATGGAACAGTGGAAACAAGAACTGCTTATGAAATTTCAGTAGGAAGCTTAGAAGTTATAGATGAAGAAAATAACGAAAACGATATAGAAACAGAAAATCAACAAGCTGTTTAATATAATAAAATTATAAAAAGTTTCAAAAGTATAGTCTTTTGAAACTTTTTTTGATATAATTTAAAAAATAAAATTAAAGAGGTAAAAAAATGGAAAAGAAAAAAATAAGCTCAAATTTAAAATTTACTATATTAGCAATTACTTTAATTGCAATTTTTAGTTTTGCATTAACACCTATAACGCTTCAAAATGACACATTTTACACAATAAAAATAGGAGAACATATATTAAACAATGGAATAGATATGAAAGACCCATTTTCTTGGCATGAAAATCTAGCATACACATATCCACATTGGGCTTATGATGTTATAACATTTTTAATTTATAATTTATTTGGAATGACAGGAATATATATAGCTACATGTTTATTATCAATTATACTTGGAATATCAATATATAGTGTAAATACTAAACTTGCTAAAAATCAAATATTTTCATTTTTTATAACAATAGGAGTAATGTATTTAATAAAAAGCTATATAGCTGCAAGAGCTCAATTGTTTACATTTATTTTATTTATATGGACAATTTATTTTATAGAGAAATTTATAGATACAAAAAAGAGAAGATATGCAATAGGTTTAATTATAATACCATTTATAATTGCAAATTTTCATTTAGCAGTATTTCCATTTTATTTTGTATTATATTTACCATATATAGCAGAATTTTTATTAGCAATTTTTGCAGAATCAGTAATTTATAGAAAATATAGCATTTTAAAATTAAAAATAAAAATAAAATTGGCTAATAAAAATGGTAAAAGTGATGAGGTAAAAGAATTACAAGAAAAATTAAAAAAATTAGAAGAAAAAGTAGATAAAATAAAAGTTAAAAGGAGTAAAGAACTTCAAAATCCATATAAAATAAAAATGACTAAAAGAGATAATGTGAAATGGCTTATAATAATTATGATAATATGTTTATTTATGGGATTATTAACGCCACTAGGAACAACGCCATATACATATTTAGTAAAAACAATAGAAGGTAACACAACACAAAATATAAATGAACATTTACCTATGACAATTGTAAAAGATACAAATGTAATGTGTACATTAATAATATTTTTAGCGATTTTAATTTTTACAAAAGTAAAAATACGATTAAGCGATTTATTTATGCTTGGTGGTTTATGTTATTTAATGTTTGCAACAAAAAGACAAGTTACAATGTTTGCACTTATTTGTTCAGTAATTTTAAATAGATTTTTAGTACAGTTATTTGATGTATATATCAAAAAAGATATTAAACAAATAACAAAAAAAGCAACAAGTATAATAGGTATACTTCTTATATCAATAGTTATAATTTATTTGAGTTATGATGTTGGAAAAAATAAATTTGATGATTCATATATAGATGAATCACAATATCCTGTAAAAGCATGTGATTATATTTTAGAAAACATAGATTTAGGAAGTTCAAGATTTTATAATGAATATAATTATGGAAGTTATATGATATTTAGAGGAATTCCAGTTTTTATAGATTCGAGAGCAGATTTATATGCACCTGAGTTTAGTGGAAAAAAAGAAGATATATTTATGGATTTTATAGAAACTTCTAATATTAGCAAATTTTATGGAGATACATTTGAAAAATATGATATCACACATGTTATAACATATAAAAATTCAAAAGTGAATATGATTATAGAAAAAACGCAAAATGATAAATATAAAAAATTGTATAAAGATGACCATTTTGTAATTTATGAAAGGATTAATAAATGAGACAGTTTATTGTAAAAAAAGAAGAGGTAGGTAAAAGAATTGATAGCTATTTATCTATAAAAAACGAAGACATTTCTAGAGTTGCAATTCAGAGATTAATTGAAGAAGAAAAAGTGCTTGTTAATGATAAAAAAAACAAAGCATCATATAAAGTTCAAGAAGGTGATAGAATCAAACTTGAAGAAGAGGAGCCTAAAGAAATATCTTTAAAAGCACAAAATATTCCAGTTGATATTATTTATGAAGATAGTGAAATAATTGCAGTTAATAAACCTAAAGGACTTGTTGTACATCCTGCAAATGGTAATCCAGATGGAACTTTAGTAAATGCAATTATGGCAATTTGCAAAGATTCATTATCTGGAATAGGTGGAGAAATAAGACCAGGGATTGTTCATAGGTTAGATAAAGATACATCAGGTATTTTAATTGTTGCAAAAAATGATAAAGCGCATATAAACTTAAGTGAACAAATAAAAGAACATAAAGTTCAAAAAACATATATAGCATTAGTCAGAGGAATAGTAAAAGAAAATGAGGCTACAATTAATATGCCAATTGGCAGAAGTACAAAAGATAGAAAAAAAATGGCTGTTACCAAAACAGGAAAAAATGCAATAACTCATTTTAAAGTTTTAAAAAGATATATAAATCATAATGTTACTTTATTAGAAATAAAAATTGAAACTGGTAGAACACATCAAATTAGAGTTCATTTAGCTGAGATAGGATATCCTGTTATAGGAGATGAAGTATATTCAAGTGGTAAGAACGAGTGGAACATTAAGGGGCAGTGCTTACATGCTAAAAGCTTAAAGTTTACACATCCTACTACAGGTAAAGAAATGTATTTAGAAGCGGAATTGCCAGAATATTTTGAAAAAATATTAAAAGATTTAGATATGGAGGAAACTTTATAAAATATGGAAGAAAGTGTTAGACTTCAAAAATATTTAGCAAATGCAGGAATAGCATCAAGAAGAAAATGTGAAGAGCTAATTTTACATGGTAAAATTAAAGTTAATGGAATAGTAATAACAGAACTTGGAACAAAAATAATACCTGGAATTGACAAAGTTGTTTTTGAAGGAAAAGAAATCTCATTTAGCAATAAATTTATCTATATTTTACTAAATAAACCTATAGGATATGTAACAACTTCAAAAGACCAATTTAACAGAGATTCAGTTATGGATTTAGTAAAAACAGATAAAAGATTAGTGCCTGTTGGTAGATTAGATATGTATACATCAGGTGCTTTAATTCTAACAAACGATGGAGATTTTGTATATAAAGTTACACATCCTAAACATGAAATAGAAAAAACATATACAGTTACAATAAAAGGAATTGTAACTGATGAAGAAGTTGAAAAATTAAGAATCGGTGTAGAAATAGATAATTATAAAACAAAGCCTGCAAAAGTAAAAATTTTAAAAACAGACGAAGAAAAAAACAATTCTAGATTAGAAATAACAATTCATGAAGGAAAAAATAGACAAATAAGAAAGATGTGTGAAGCTATAAACCATAATGTTTTAGCTCTGCACAGAAGCAAAATTGCTGGAATTGGGGTAAAAGATATTCCACTTGGAAAATGGAGATATTTAACTAAAAAAGAAGTTGACAAAATTTTAAAATAAAATATATAATAATTAAAACGAAAGATTAAAGGAGAAAAAACTAATGAATAATGATAAATTTGCGCCTGAGGGATGGAATAATGAAATTACAAAAGTAGACAAAACAAATATATATAAATTTTTGGAAAATAAAGAAATATTACAAGGATTAGTAAATGAATGTGATGAAAACTTTAATTTACATATTAAACTTGAAAATGGATTAAATGGAATTATTCCAAGAAAAGAAGTTGAAGGAATAAATTTAACAGAAAGCGGTTTACCAAAAATAAATCTATGTACAGGAAAAGTTAATAAATTTGTTCAATTTAAAATAAAAAGCATAGATGAAAAAAATAATATTATTTTATCAAGAAAAGATGTGCAACAAGATGCTTTAAATTGGGTAAAAAATGAATTAAAAGTAGGAGAAAAGATAAAAGGAATAGTAAAAAGTATAAAACCTTATGGAGCATTTATAGAAATTGGTGGAGGAATTGTAGGATTAGCTCATATAGAAGATTTATCAGTAGCTAGAATAAAATCACCTTATGAAAGATTGAGAATTGGACAAAGAGTAGAAGTTGTGGTAAAATCTATAAACAAAGAACAAGGGAAAATAATTTTATCATATAAAGAAACATTAGGATCTTGGGAAGATAATGTAAAAAAATTTACTCCAGGAATAAAAGTAAAAGGAAAAGTTAGAGAAACAGAAAAAAATAAAAATGGCATATTTATAGAACTTACACCAAATTTAGTAGGTATGGCAGAATATGAAGAAGGCTTAGAATATGGACAAGATGTAGAAGTATATATAAAGAAAATTGA
>CAZBMU010000058.1:0-8694 GCA_964493175.1 uncultured Clostridium sp. | reverse complement strand
ACTCTCATTGACATTCCTGTTAATTTTCCATCTAATGATGGTATAACTTTTCCTACAGCTTTTGCAGCTCCTGTTGATGATGGTATTATGTTTGCAGATGCTGCTCTACCACCTCTCCAATCTTTTTTAGATGCTCCATCTACTGTTTTTTGTGTTGCTGTTGTTGAATGTACTGTTGTCATTAATCCTTCTTTAATTCCAAAATTATCATTTATAACTTTTGCAAGTGGTGCTAAACAATTTGTTGTACAAGATGCATTTGAAACTATTGTCATCGATGGATCATAAGTTTCATTGTTTACCCCCATTACAAACATTGGCGCATCTTTTGATGGTGCACTTATTATAACTTTCTTAGCTCCTGCATCAATATGAGCTTGTGCTTTTTCCATTGTTGTAAATACTCCTGAACATTCTAGTACATAATCAACACCTAATTCTCCCCAAGGAATATTGTGTGGGTCCATTTCATTATATACTTTGATTTCTCTTCCATTAACTTTTAAAATTCCATCATTACCTTCAACTTCTCCATTAAATTTTCCATGAACTGTATCAAATTTAGTCATATAAGCCATATAATCAGCTGTAATAAATGGATCATTTATAGCTATAACTTCAACCCCTTCTTTTTCTAATGCTGCTTGGAATGATAAAGTTCCAATTCTCCCAAAACCATTAATTCCTATTCTAATAGACATTTTAAAATCCTCCTTATATTTTATATAATATCTTGTCTCTTATAGACAAATTTATTCTATACCAAATTACATAGTAATTCAAGTTTTTTATATTTTTTTATCTGTTAAGGTGATAAATATAAAGAAAAATAAGTGACGCGCAGTTTGGTCAAACACAAATTTATACAGATTATCCAGATTAACTATTCTAATATAGAAAAAAATGTTTTATTTTTATATGATTAGTTTGACCAGGAAGAAACGAAATTTTTATTTATATTTTATCACACTGAACAAAACAAATAATCTATTTATAAAGCTTCTCAAGCACTATCACAAACATCGCATGTGCCCAACCAAGCCCTAATACCCAAGTTGGTTTTAAAGTATTATTATCAATTTGTTCACCCAAATAATAATGTTTACCTGCAGTTTTAACAACAAAATCGAATGCTTCTTTTGCCTTTTTCTTTTCTCCTGTTTCTAAATAGTATAATGTCATCCAAAGATTTGCAATTGGCCATGGATTACCATTCATATAATTGTCCTGTTCAAATCTTTGATATCCTCCTGTATATGTTCTTAAATGCATATTTATACTTTCTATAGTATTTTTTATTTTTATTTCCTTTGGTTTAAATACTTCAAATGGAGTAACAGCTCCTAAAATACTTATATCCATTTTTTTATCTACAGGATTTCTTACAAATGATTTTTTTTCTTCATCATACATATTAGTATTAATATATTTTTTTAATTTTATTTGTATTTTTTCAATTTCTCTTTCGTTTTTTTGTATTTTTTCATCTTTTAATCTATTATTATCAAAATCAGATACATTTTTTCCAAGAACTCTATATATTTTTAATATACAATCAAAAGCAGAATATATACTAGCTAGTGAATAAAGATGTATACCCTCACACATTTCCCATAAATCATAACTAATATGATATTTATGTTTCTTTCCTGTTCTTTTTAATGTCTCTTCTTCTATTTCATCTTTTACAACATCTCTTTTGTATTCATCTATTCCTTCTATACCTAACCAATCTTTTACATATTTCTTTAAAAAATCTATTGCTTTTTCACACATTTTTAAATTGTCTTTTAAAAATTTTTCAGATTTTGTATATTTATAATGTTCATAAACTCCATATACAACACTTGCTGTTTCATCAACTTGATATCCCCAAGATGGTGCTAAATTACCATCAGTATAAAATCTTTGCTCCCACATTCCATTTTTACTTTGAGTTTTTTTACAAAATACTTTATAAAATTTTTCTGTTTCTTTATCCATTTTTAAGATGTCCATAGCTCTAGTAATAAATATAGCATCTCTAGGCCAACAATATGCGTATCTGCCGCATTTTGTAAAGAATTCATCTATTTCCGGAGAAGCAATAATTGCACCTGTATCAGAATCTGTTAAAAGCGGAAATAATAAAATACTTCTTTTATATATTTCAAAAATCCTTTCTTCATAGCTATTTTTAGGTTCTTTCAAATTTAAGCCATTATGTGTTTTTACATATTTTCTCCAATATGTTTTAGTATTTGAATATTCTTTATTAAAGTCTATTTTTGAAATTCTATCAACTTCCATTTCCATATCTGAAATATTTTTATTTTCACCAACATAAATTAAGATTTCTAATTCCTTCTTTTCTTGTGGTTTTATTATTCCTAAGTCATAACAGATACTAGCATCATTAGACATTCCAATGTAATCTTTGTCATATATTTCTCCTCTTTTAATTGTTTCTTTACTTCCATGAATCTGATGAGCTACAATTTTCTTTCCTTTTGCAATAGTAGAAAATGCAAAATCATGTGCATATTGTAACATTCCATTATCTAAAATTTTGCAACTTACAAAATTATTACTCTGATCTGAAATTAAGCCTGAATGTATATAAAATTTAGTATCTAAATCTATTTTTCCTTCATTTAAAAATACATATTTTTTTACTAAAACATTTTCTTTTAGTATAATAAAATCAGTTTGAACTGTTTTTATATTAAAATAAGTATTTGTAATTTCTGTATTTAATATATTTGTATCAACTTCATAATATTGTTTATAATTATTATTTATATCATCATGTAAATATATTACATCTGAATTGTTTATTTTTATTCCTGTTTGAAAAAAACTTACATATTGTTTATTATCTTTATTTGGGAAATAAAGTCTTTGTAATTCTCCTTTTCCTGTAAAAGTTGCTATCATTTTATTATTTCCAACTATTGCTTCATTTAAATATTTTTCCATTTTTATCTCCTTTTTCAACCAAAGGGGACGGACCTTTTGGTTGATTTTTTTTTCAACCATAAGGTCCGTCCCTTTTGGTTGAAATTTTATCCTTCTACTACATTAAGTATTTGTTTTTCTAAATCTTTTATTTTTTCATTTATTCTAAATATGTCTTGATCTGTCAGATTTTCATTATTAACATCTTGTCTTACATATTCATCCATATCCTTAATTTCATTTTTAAGTCTTTCTAATCTTGTAATTATTTCAGATTTTATTGTTTTTGTAACTTTTCTTTCAATTTTATGAACCATTTCGACTTTTTCTTTTAGTTCATAAGTTTCTCCAAATTCAGGAACTAAAACTGAAATTCCTGTATCTTCTTCAACTTTTTGTTTAAATACATCTTGAGAATTTGGTTCTCCATGTACTAAAAATATATTTTTTGGTTTATTTCTGAAAGAATATATAAAATTCATTAAACCTTCTTGATCTGCATGTCCTGAATACCCTTCTATATATTCAATTCTTGCATTTACTGCTATTTCTTCTCCAAATATTTTAACTTTTTTTGCACCATTTACTATACTATATCCTAGTGTTCCTGGCGCTTGATATCCAACAAAAAGTATTGTTGATTTTGGATTCCATAAATTATGTTTTAAATGATGTTTTATTCTTCCAACTTCACACATTCCACTTGCTGATATAACAATTTTTGCTTCTGCATCTTCATTAAGCGCTTTAGATTCATCTGCTGTTCTAGTAAATTTTAAACCGGGAAATTCTAATGGATTATCTCCATGTAACATTTCTTCTTGTACTTCTGGTTCAAATAAATTCATATTTTCTCTAAATACCTCTGTTGCAGATATAGCAAGTGGACTATCAACATAAACTGGTACTTTCATCAGTGTTTGATATTTTCTTATAAATTCTTCATCATCTTTTACTTCTTTTAATTTATTTATTTCATATAATATTTCTTGTGTTCTACCAACTGCAAATGATGGTATAATTACTGTTCCTCCATTATCTATAGTTTCAGATACTATATCTAAAAATAGTTCAGCTTTTTCATCATTTCTTAAATGGAGTCTACTTCCATAAGTAGATTCCATTATTAAATTATCTGCACTATCTACCATTGTTGGAGAATCTAATAATGGTAAATCATTATTTCCTAAATCCCCTGTAAATACAGTTTTCGTTTCTTTTCCGTCTTCATTAACCCATAATTCTATAACGCTAGAACCTAGCATATGTCCAGCATCATTAAATCTAACTCTTATTTCTGGTGTAATTTCTATGATTTTATCATATTGTATTGGTTCAAATATTTCTAAACATTTAAGCGCTTGTTCCGCTGTATATAAAGGTTCTAATTCAGCTTCTCCTTTTCTAAGTCTTTTTCTATTTTTCCATTCATTTTCCATTTCTTGAATATGTCCGACTATCTGGTAACATTAATGTACACAAATCACATGTTGCCTTATGTGCATATATTTTATTTTTAAATCCTTCATTATATAATTTTGGTATTCTTCCAGAATGATCTATATGTGCATGTGTTAATAACATAAAGTCTATCTCTTCCGGGTTAAATTCAAAATCATCTCTATTTTGCATTTCTAGTTCTGAACTTCCTTGCCACATTCCACAATCTACTAGAAATTTTTTACCAGCTGCTTCCACTAAATAATCGGAACCTGTAACTGTTCTTGTCGCACCTAAAAATGTTATTTTCATTATATCCTCCTTTAATTAAAAACCTTAACTTTTTTATTAAACAAAATATTTAGGTCTTTTTTGTTTAAATTTTCAAAATGTAATTCTATTTTTTCTTCAAAACTTTTTCCGTCAAATATTTGCAATAAATACTTTTCTTTATCTTTTGTTAATTTAATATATATTTCCTCTAAATTAATGTTTCTAGTATTAAAAATACTTTTTTGTAGTAAATAATTAATGTCTTCATTTTTAGCAAATTTCTCTATTACTTTTAATTCTTGTGCTTTTTTTATTATCATTTTCGCAACTAATTCTAGTTGTTCTTCTAATTCTTTGGTGTTATAAATAGATAATTCCTTATTATATGGTAGCAAATTATAATACCTAAATTCATATATTAGCTTTATTATTTCTTGCTTATTTTGTACATTATTTATTTTTATTTCAAAACATTTTAATAATATTTTTTGTATATTTAATTTTAATTTATCTATTTCCTTTTGTAAATCTTTTAGCTCTAACAATTTTAAATATTTTTCTTTTGCCTCTAAATCATTTTTATAATTAACAAATTTTTGTGGTTTCAAAATCTCATTTAGTTTTTCTATTTTTTCTATCTTTTCATCTCTTTCATCAGCCATTAATTTTGATAATATCCTTATACTAAATATTTTCTGATCTAAAGGTAATTTTTCATTTCTTCTATCATATTCTTCTTGTATTGCTTTTTTATCATTTAGGGTTTCATCTATTTTTTTTATTTCTTTTACTAATTGTTTCTTTTGATTTGTTATATTTTCAACAAAAGTTTTATTATCTTGAATATCTATTAGTTCACCTTCAATTTCATATTTTATTTTTAACATTTCTTCTTTACTTTTTTTATCAAATTTTGCATCTAATAAAATTGAAATTTTTTTAAGATTTTCTATCAATACTTTTTTTATTTCTTTTCCATATAATTGTTGCAACCTATCTTCAAATAATTTCATATAATCCATTATAAATTCTTTGTTATATATCCACTTATTTAAAAACTCATTTCCAACTAACATTAGTAAATCTTGATATATCAAATTATGTTCAATACTTTCAATTTCATCTAAAATAGTTGTCCATGAATAACCATTAAAATCTCTTAGTGGTTCTACTGTATTTATATTATCTCCAACATTAATCAAATTTGACAATGTTTTATTAATTAAAAAATAATCATCTTTAATAATTTTTTCTTTTTTACCTATTTTAGAAATACAATATAAGAGTTTTCTTTCTATATAATAACATATAATTCTTTTTTTGTTTTTTTCAACTAAAATAGTTCTATTACCTATAATTTCACTTTCCTTAGAATTAGGCTTTATTAATTTAATTTCATTACAATCATTTTTTATGATTTTTATTATCTTTTCAACAAATTCTTCTTTAGGTAATACATTTTGTTTTACAGTTTTATAATCTTTATATGATGTTTCTATTTTGTAAAATATGTCAAGGAGAACATTTTTTACATTTTCATCAAAATGCTTTTTTTCTAGTACTTGTTCTAATTCGTTATTAAAATCTTTTTTTACAATTTTATCTAAAAAATTATCATTTTTCTTTTGCAAATTTATTCTCCTTTCAACTTTTTCTTTTATTCTTCTGTTTGCTCTTTTCCTGTTTTTAATTCTGCAAGTCTTTCTAATGTCATAAGAACTTCTCTTGGCTTACTTCCTTGATATCCAGATATAACTCCTCTTTCTTCCATTTGATCTATAATTCTTCCTGCTCTTGCATATCCAACTTTAAATCTTCTCTGTATAAAAGATGTTGATGCTTGTCCTGTTTCTACTACTGTTTGAATTGCATCCATTAAAAATGGGTCTGTATCGTCATCTTCTTGTCCTTGTGTTATTTCTTTTTCTGTTTTATTATTGTTTTCAATACTTTCAAGTATATCTTCACTATATATTGCAGTTCCATTAGATTTTATAAAATCTACTATTTTTTCTACTTCGTCGTCAGATACAAATGCACCTTGTACTCTGGATGGTTTTGACGCTCCTGCTGGGTAATATAACATATCTCCTTTTCCAAGTAATTTTTCAGCTCCTATACTATCTAATATTGTTCTTGAATCTACCTGTGATGATACAGCAAATGCTATTCTAGATGGTACATTTGCTTTTATTAAACCTGTAATAACATCTACAGATGGCCTTTGTGTTGCAATTACAAGGTGCATTCCTGCAGCTCTAGCTTTTTGTGCTAATCTACATATAGCATCTTCTACATCATTTTTTGCAACCATCATTAAATCTGCAAGCTCATCTATTATTATTACTATTTGTGGTAGTTTTCCTGCTTCATTTTCTTTCTCTATTGCCTTATTATATCCTACTAAATCTCTTACTCCATGTTCAGCAAATTTATTATATCTATCATCCATTTCCTGTACTGCCCATGCCAAAGCTCCTGCAGCCTTTTTAGGATCTGTTACAACAGGTATTAATAAATGTGGTATACCATTATATACTGATAATTCTACAACTTTTGGATCTACCATAACAAATTTAACTTCACTTGGCTTTGCATTGTAAACTATACTTGTAATTATTGTATTTATACATACACTTTTTCCTGAACCTGTAGAACCAGCAATCAAAACATGTGGCATTTTTGCAATATCTGCTAGTTGAACATTTCCCGCAACATCTTTTCCAAGTCCTACTGTTAATTTAGATTTATTACTTCTAAATTCATCACTATCTAAAACTTCTCTAAAATGTACCATTTCTTTTTCTTTATTTGGAACTTCTATTCCAACTGCTTGTTTACCTGGTATTGGTGCTTCTATTCTAATTGTTTCAGCAGCTAAATTAAGTGCAATATCATCTGCTAAATTTGCAATTTTACTTACTCTAACTCCTTCTGCAGGCTTTAACTCATATCGTGTAATTGCAGGTCCAACTGTAACATTTTCAACTTTTGCTGAAACACCAAAACTATATAAGGTTCTTTGTAATTTTGTAGCTGTATCTGTTAACGCTTTTGCTCCTCCTTTTATAGCTTTTTTACTAGGTTTACTTAAAAGTTCAACTGGTGGATATTCATAATGTTCATCTTCAACAATTTGAGCATGTTCAAGTTGTAAAACTGATTTTTTCTTATCTTCTTTTTCTTCTTCAACTTCTTTAAATAGATTACTTTCTATAACATCAGGCTCCATAACCTGTGTTTGTTGTTTTTGAATTGTATTTTGTTTTGTTAATGGTTCTGAACTATCCACAATTCTTCCACCAAAGTTGATTTTTATTTGATTATCCATAGGTGTTTTGTCATTTTTTTGCATCTTTAGCATTTCAGCTTTTATTTTTCTTTCTTCTCTTTGTTTTTTTCTTCTTTGGGCCGGTGTTAATTCATTTTCTTCTATTAATTCTGCCTTTCTATCTAATCTCTCATCTCTCTTTTCTTCAATTTTATCAGCGAACATATTAATTATTTCAGACAAATTAATTCCAAATGTGAATACTAATAGTATTACAGATATACCAACACATAATATTATAGCTCCAAAATTGCCCAATAATTTAGCAAGTGGGATAGCAGCTACCGCTCCAATTGCTCCTCCACCTTTTCCTTGTGTTCCTAGTAAATAAGCATCTTTTACAAGTTCAGATAATTCTTTTGAAGATTCCAATTCTCCTGAAGATACTTGAAAAACACTAAATACAATAGATATACTTAATATTGCAATTCCATATTGAATAAGTTTTGAAGATAATTCATTTTCTCCATCAATTGCAAGTTTTATTGCTATAGCAAAAGTTCCTATTGGAAGAATATATTGCATAATTCCCATAATTCCTCCGTAGTATTTCGTTTAATTTTATTCCAATAATTCCTGATCTTGTATAAATTAAAACAGCCAAAAGAATACTAATAACTATTAGTATAATAACTGTTAAATCTAATTTGGTTGTTTTTTTTCTTTTTTTATATCTTCTTTTTTTTGCTGCCATTTCTACCATCCTTCCTAAA
>CAZBMU010000057.1:0-8721 GCA_964493175.1 uncultured Clostridium sp. | reverse complement strand
TTAGCAGTTGAATGTAATAATGAAGGAAGATTGGAAATTGGAGAAAATAATCCAATGACAATTCAAAACTTTTCAAAGATTATGGGAAAATCTTATAAAAAAATGAAAAATATTTTGGAAAAATTTGTAGAATTAGAAATGCTTATTAAAGAAGGGGAAACATTTTTAATTAAAAATTGGAATGTTTATCAAAGTATTGATAAATATGAAATTGTTAGAGAACAAGGTCGAGAAAGACAAAGAAAACATCGTGAAAAGGTTAAGAATGAAAGTGAAAAAAGTAACGTTACAGTAACGTTAGGTAACACAGAAGAAGAAAGAATAAGAGAAAAAAATAAAGAAGAGAAGAAAGGAGATGAGAATATAAATGGTTTTAGAGAATACAAATTCAATTAAAGTTATCAACAAAGAACTTAAAAAATGTGGATTCTGTGGCAAAGAATTAAAGCCAATAGGATTTGAATATCTTTATGAAAATGTTTCATCTGATTGTATTGAATATGAAAGATGTGATTGTGAAAAATCCAAAGAATACTGGGCTAAAAAAGATGAAGAAGATTATTTAAAAATGAAAAAGGAGTATTATAGAAAGATAATAAATCAATTATATAAAGATAGTTATATGAAAAAGAATTATCAAAATATGAACTTTGAGAATTTTAATAAGAGATTAGTGAATGATGTGGCACTAAAAATAATTGAAGATTATACAGATAAATGTATAGCTAAAAAACAAACCAATGGACTGATAATAACAGGCAAGTCAGGAATTGGTAAAACACATTTAGCAGCAGCAATTGCTAATAAATTAATTGAAAAAGGAAATATTGTTTTAATTGGAAGACTTACAACACTACTTGATAAAATCAAAGAAACTTTTACTAATAGTGCAATGTCAGAGAACGAACTTATAGAATTATATTCTAATATTGACATGATAATAATTGATGATCTTGGAACTGAGCGAGTAAGTAAATGGGCATTAGAAAAACTATATACTATAATTGAAAATCGCAATGAAAACAGATTACCAATAATAATTACTACAAGATTTGATAAGAATATTTTAACAAAAAGATTTAAAGAAGGACAAGATGAAGAACTAGCTGAAGCAGTAATTAGTAAGTTATATCAAATGTGTTATGGAGTAACAATTGTATATGAAAAAAGAGTTAGTATAAGTCGCTAAACTAAAAATACTAACCCAATTAATTATAAATATATTTTAATATAAAAGGATAAAAATGTAAAGTGAAAGGAAGTATAAATTATGAAAGATTATAAAAAAGTAACTGAAATACCAGTAGAAAAAATAAAAATAATTAGTAAAGATGTTAGATTATTAGATGATGAAATGATGAAAAATTATCAATTATCATTGCAAAAAAGAGAGAGAATAATTCCATTTATAGTTACTAAAATAGGAGATGATTATATACTAGATAACAGTTTAAATAGGTTTACTGCAATGAAATTATTAGGGTATAAAACATTACCATGTAGAATAATAAGTGAACGTGAAAGAGAAAGAAGAATCAAGTTTAAAAGAAGATTTTATAGTAGATATATGATTTAAATTTGAAAATAAAGTGCCTGGATTAAGTTATTGATTCAGGTGCTTTTTCTCTATAATAAAGCAACGAATATAATTTAAAACTGGTACTTAAAAAGGGGATTTTTTGAATTAGCAAGCAATGAATTTCTTCAGCTCGAAATTCAATATGGGGAAAATTCCCCAATCCCCTTTTATAAAAAATGAACGGAGGTGATATGATGGCAACGACAAAAATTTGGAAGGTTGAATCAAGAGTAGATAATGCAATAAATTATATAAAAAATGAAGAAAAAACTAAAAATGAAAGTTATGAATTTGGCATGGATAGATTTGAAAATATTAGAGATGTTTTGATGTATGCAACTAATGCAGATAAAACTGAAAAGCAATATTATGTGACAGGGATAAATTGCAAAGCTGAAAATGCAGCTAAAGAAATGGAATTTGTAAAAGTTATTAGAGGAAAGACAAAAGGTATACTTGCATTTCATGGTGAGCAATCATTTAAAGCAGGAGAAGTAACACCAGAACTTGCTCATGAAATTGGTGTAAGACTTGCAGAAGAAATGTGGGGAGATAGATTTCAAGTTGTAGTTACAACTCATTTAAATACAGATCATATTCATAATCATTTTGTATTAAATTCAGTTTCATTTAAAGATGGAAAAAAGTATTACAGTAATAGAGAACATACTGCACTACTTAGAAAAACTTCAGATGAACTTTGTGAAGAATATGGATTAAGTGTATTAGAAGAAAAAACTTGTAAGTCTGGAATTAATTTTGAAAATTACTATAAGAAAAATACAAGAGAATCAGAGTATATTCAATTTGTAAAAGAAGATTTAGATTATGCAATAAATCATGCACTAAGTCAAAGACAGTTTGAAAGTATATTATCTTCTATGGGTTACAAATATTATTATAGAGCTGGAAAACTAAGTATTAGAAAAGAACCTTATAAAAGATATATAAGAGTTGAAAGACGTTTTGGCGAAGAATATTCTATGGATAATATTAGGAATACTATTGTAGAAATAAATCCTTGGAAAAAATATGAGAAAGTAACTTTTGTAACTACAATTCCAACAAAAAGATTTATATATCATGGACATGTTAAAAAACTATATAAGCCCAAAGGGTTAGTCGCGTTAATAAAGTATTATTGCATTTTATTAAAAGTTTATTCAAAGAAACAGCAAAGATACAAGATGTCTTATGAAATGAGGCAAGATATTAAAAAATTAGATATGTATATAGCTCAGGGTAAAATGATATACAAATATAAATTAGAAACAATTAAAAATGTTGAAATTTATAAGGATAAGAGAAAAGAAGAATTAAAAGATTTATATAACGAGCGAAACAGATTGTATTATAAAAGAAAATCAATAACTGAAGATGCTGGAAAGAATGAAATTACTGAAGAAATAATTAAAGTAACAGAAAAGATTAAGGGTTATAAGAAAGAATTTTTTTATTGCGATAATCTTATTGAAAGAAGTACGCAGATTATGGAAAATGTAAAGTATATTGAAGAAGAAAAGTGGAACAAGCAGAATGAGAAAGAGCAGAAGAAAAAAGAGAAGAAGAAAATAAGGTAAAATTAGTCTATTTTCTAGAGTCAGAATTTGATTTTAGAAAATAGATTTTTTATTTACTAAATTTGTCAAATTTTGTTGTTAAAATAAGCTTTTTATGATATAAGATATTATAGAATTATTATAAATAAATGGGGGCAAAAATGGATACAGATTTAAGAAACAAAATAGATAGAATATGGGAATATTTTTGGACAGGTGGAATAACAAATCCTTTATCAGTTATTGAGCAAATAACATATTTGTTATTTATTAAAGGTCTTGATGATATAGAAATAAGAAATGAAAAAGATGATGTTTTTTTAGGAATTACAAGTAATAGAATTTTTGATAGTGATCATCAAAATTGTAGATGGAGTATATTTAAAGATTATGAGGCGGGAAAAATGTTTAAAAATATGCAAGAAAATGTTTTTCCATTTATAAAGTCTTTAGGAAATACAAAAAATTCTAATTATTCAAAATATATGCAAGATGCATTATTTTTAGTTCCAACACCTCTTATGTTACAAAAAGTAGTTACAGGTATTGATGGATTACCAATGAAAGATAGAGATACTAAAGGAGATGTCTACGAATATTTGCTTTCAAAATTATCTACAGCAGGAACTAATGGACAATTTAGAACGCCAAGACATATTATAAGAATGATGGTAGAACTTATGAAGCCTACAGCACAGGACATAATAGTTGATCCTGCTTGTGGTAGTGCAGGTTTCTTAGTAGAGGCAGGAGAGTATTTAAGAAAAAATCATAAAGAAATATTTAATGATAAAGAAGAAAAAGAACATTTTAATAACACAATGTTTTATGGATTTGATATTGATACAACAATGTTAAGAATTAGTGCAATGAACTTAATGCAACACGGAATTGAAAATCCTAATATTGATTATAAAAATACTATTGGAGATGACAACGAAGATAAAAATAAATTTACATTAGTTTTAGCAAATCCACCTTTTAAAGGATCAGTAGATTTAGAGACGATTTCTAAAGATTTATTAAGTGTAACAAACAAATCAAAGAAAACTGAATTATTATTTTTAGCATTATTCTTAAAAATATTAAAAACAGGTGGTAGAGTGGCTTCAATAGTTCCTGATGGAGTTCTATTTGGAAGTTCTAATCAGCATAAAGCAATTAGAAAAGAAATAATAGAAAATCATAAATTAGAGGCAATTATATCAATGCCAAGTGGTGTGTTTAAACCTTATGCAGGAGTTTCTACAGCAATTATGATATTTACAAAAACAGGACAAGGTGGAACTGATAAAGTATGGTTTTATGATATGACAGCAGATGGATTTAGTTTAGATGATCAAAGACAACCTATAAAGGAAAATGATATTCCTGATATTATAAAAAGATTTAATAATAGAGAGTCTGAGGAAGAACAATCAAGAGCTAGAACTGAAAAATCATTCTTTGTACCTAAAGAAGAAATTGTAGAAAATGACTATGATTTATCTATTAACAAATACAAAGAAATAGTTATAGAAAAAAAGGAATATGAAAATCCTAAAGTTATTCTTAAACGAGTAATAGAAATGGAAGATGAAATCCAACAAAAATTAAAAGAGTTGGAGGGCATCTTATGAGTAAAAAAGTAAAACTAGAAGAACTGATTGAAAAAACAATAACAGGAGAATGGGGAACTGATGTAAAAGAAAATGATATAGGAGTCAAAGTTATAAGAACAGCTGATTTTAACAATGATGGAACGATAAATTATGATAAAGTTGTTAATAGAAATATAGACAATAAAAAAGTTTCAGAAAAAAAATTAGTTTATGGAGATATTATTGTTGAAAAATCAGGTGGTACAGATAAGAATCCTGTAGGGAGAGTCGTTTTTTTTGATAAAAAAGATGGAGTGTATTTAGCTAATAATTTTACTCAGGTTATTAGAGTAGATAAAGAACATAATTCTAAATATTTATTTTATTATTTGATGTACAAGTATAAACAAGGATCTACAATTACAATGTTTAATAAAACAACAGGAATACAAAATTTACAAATGAAGCAATTTCTTAAACAAAATATAACTATTTGTGATTATGAAAAACAGAATAATATTGTTAAAATTTTTGATTTAGTTAATAATATTGTTAAAATTCGAAAAGAACAAATAGAAAAACTTAATGAGTTAATCAAATCTCAGTTTGTCGAGATGTTTGGTGATCCAATTTTAAATCCGATGAATTGGAAAGTGAAGAAACTAAAAGATATCTCAAATAAAATAATGAGTGGAAATACTCCTAAAGGTGGAGATAGAGTATATGTTTCTTCTGGAATAGAATTTTATAGAAGTCAAAATGTGTGGAAAAACAGAATAGAAAAAGAAGATATTGCTTATATAGATGAAGAAACACATAAAAATATGATAAAAAGTAGTTTAAAACATAATGATTTATTAATAACTAAAACTGGAAGAATTAATACTGAAAACAGTAGTTTAGGAAGGACTGCAATATATACAGGAGAAGATGACAAAGCTAATATTAACGGACACGTATATTTGGTTAGATTAAATGAAGGCGAAAATCATGAGTTTGTTTTAAGAATACTTATATCAGATAGATATAGAGAGCATATAAGAAGTGTTTGTGTTGGGGGAATAGATAAGAGACAATTAAACAAAGAACATATTGAAGATTTTCCGATTATTTATCCACCAAAAGAACTACAAAAGGAATTTATGGAAAAGGTTAAGCTAATAGATAAACAGAAATTTGAAATTGAAAACAGTTTAAAAGAAATGCAAGAATTATATGAAAGTTTGATGGAACAATACTTTGGATAGGCAGATGTTATAATATACTTAGAAGGAGTGTATTATAATGAAAGAGAAAGTAATTAAAGAAATTGAACAAAAGATGGCAAGTGTTTTAAATAATGAACAAAAGGAAAAATTAAGGGAAGTATTATTATACACATTCTTTAATATTGAAGTTACAAATATAAAAGATGAATTAGTTGAAGATACAACAGATTATGCTAAATTATTTATTTCAGCAAAAAGAATAGAAGGATGTTCTGAAAGAACACTTAACTATTACGAAACTACAATAAATAATATGATTGAAAAGATAAATAAAAAAGTTAATTGTATTGAAACTGAAGATTTAAGAAATTATTTATCTGAATATCAATCTAAGAATAATTGTAGCAAAGTAACAATAGATAATGTAAGAAGAATTTTATCAAGTTATTTTGCTTGGTTAGAAGATGAGGATTACATAGTTAAAAGTCCTGTAAGGCGAATTCATAAAGTGAAAGCAACTCAAACAGTAAAAGAGACTTATACTGATGAAGAACTTGAAGAAATGCGAGATGCTTGTACTGAAATTAGAGATTTAGCAATGATTGATTTCTTATCTTCTACAGGAGTTAGAGTGGGAGAACTTGTTAAACTTGATAGAGTTGATGTAAATATGCAAGAAAGATCTTGTGTTGTATTGGGAAAAGGTGGAAAAGAAAGAGAAGTTTATTTTGATGCAAGAACAAAAATCCATCTGCAAAACTATTTGAATACAAGGGTAGATAATAATTCAGCTTTATTTGTTAGTTTACTAAAACCTTATGATAGACTTAAGATAAGTGGTGTAGAAATAAGGCTAAGAGAATTAGGTAAGAAAACTAATATCAAGAAGGTTTATCCACATAAATTTAGAAGAACGATGGCAACTAAAGCAATAGATAAAGGAATGCCTATAGAACAAGTACAAGTTCTATTAGGTCATAGAAAAATAGATACAACCTTGCAATATGCGATGGTTAATCAAAATAATGTAAAAAACTCACATAAAAGGTTTATTTGCTAGATTTCAAATCTCAGTTTGTCGAGATGTTTGGTGATCCAATTTTAAATCCGATGAATTGGAAAGTGAAGAAACTAAAAGATATCTCAAATAAAATAATGAGTGGAAATACTCCTAAAGGTGGAGATAGAGTATATGTTTCTTCTGGAATAGAATTTTATAGAAGTCAAAATGTGTGGAAAAACAGAATAGAAAAAGAAGATATTGCTTATATAGATGAAGAAACACATAAAAATATGATAAAAAGTAGTTTAAAACATAATGATTTATTAATAACTAAAACTGGAAGAATTAATACTGAAAACAGTAGTTTAGGAAGGACTGCAATATATACAGGAGAAGATGACAAAGCTAATATTAACGGACACGTATATTTGGTTAGATTAAATGAAGGCGAAAATCATGAGTTTGTTTTAAGAATACTTATATCAGATAGATATAGAGAGCATATAAGAAGTGTTTGTGTTGGGGGAATAGATAAGAGACAATTAAACAAAGAACATATTGAAGATTTTCCGATTATTTATCCACCAAAAGAACTACAAAAGGAATTTATGGAAAAGGTTAAGCTAATAGATAAACAGAAATTTGAAATTGAAAACAGTTTAAAAGAAATGCAAGAATTATATGAAAGTTTGATGGAACAATACTTTGGATAGGCAGATGTTATAATATACTTAGAAGGAGTGTATTATAATGAAAGAGAAAGTAATTAAAGAAATTGAACAAAAGATGGCAAGTGTTTTAAATAATGAACAAAAGGAAAAATTAAGGGAAGTATTATTATACACATTCTTTAATATTGAAGTTACAAATATAAAAGATGAATTAGTTGAAGATACAACAGATTATGCTAAATTATTTATTTCAGCAAAAAGAATAGAAGGATGTTCTGAAAGAACACTTAACTATTACGAAACTACAATAAATAATATGATTGAAAAGATAAATAAAAAAGTTAATTGTATTGAAACTGAAGATTTAAGAAATTATTTATCTGAATATCAATCTAAGAATAATTGTAGCAAAGTAACAATAGATAATGTAAGAAGAATTTTATCAAGTTATTTTGCTTGGTTAGAAGATGAGGATTACATAGTTAAAAGTCCTGTAAGGCGAATTCATAAAGTGAAAGCAACTCAAACAGTAAAAGAGACTTATACTGATGAAGAACTTGAAGAAATGCGAGATGCTTGTACTGAAATTAGAGATTTAGCAATGATTGATTTCTTATCTTCTACAGGAGTTAGAGTGGGAGAACTTGTTAAACTTGATAGAGTTGATGTAAATATGCAAGAAAGATCTTGTGTTGTATTGGGAAAAGGTGGAAAAGAAAGAGAAGTTTATTTTGATGCAAGAACAAAAATCCATCTGCAAAACTATTTGAATACAAGGGTAGATAATAATTCAGCTTTATTTGTTAGTTTACTAAAACCTTATGATAGACTTAAGATAAGTGGTGTAGAAATAAGGCTAAGAGAATTAGGTAAGAAAACTAATATCAAGAAGGTTTATCCACATAAATTTAGAAGAACGATGGCAACTAAAGCAATAGATAAAGGAATGCCTATAGAACAAGTACAAGTTCTATTAGGTCATAGAAAAATAGATACAACCTTGCAATATGCGATGGTTAATCAAAATAATGTAAAAAACTCACATAAAAGGTTTATTTGCTAGATTTCAAATCTCAGTTTGTCGAGATGTTTGGAAGCATAGAAAAACAAATCGAATTAAA
>CAZBMU010000056.1:0-8836 GCA_964493175.1 uncultured Clostridium sp. | reverse complement strand
GCTTCCATAATTAATAAAATACTCATAACTTTTGTAACAGAAGCAGGACGTAACTGTTCATGAATATTATGACTATATAAAACTTGACCTGTTGTTTGTTCAATCAAAATAGCTGAAGCAGATTCCAAATTAAGAGAATTCTCTGTTACTTCAGAAGAAGATTCTTCTATTTCATTTTGAGTTGGAGACCAAACATAAGTTGTATCCTCAGCAAAACAAGGCAAAATAAAAGAAAATGTAAATATAAAAACTAAACAAAAACAAATAGGTAATTTGAAAAATTTCATAAAAATCCTCCAATTTAATAATTTAAAGTATTTTATATATTTTTATTCAGAATGTAATACAAATATTCAACTAAACTTGTTTAATAGCAATCAAAGTAGTTGTTATAGTATTTTCATCAGTTGAAGCATTTATCTTAATTGTGTTTCCAGAATCATTTCTAAACTTAAAATCATAACTACCGAAGGCTACAGCTGCATCTTTTCCTTTTTGAATATAAGGAACATAATTACTATGTGCATGTCTTTCGGTAACAACTAAACCAGGAGTAGCTAAAACTGCATTATATAAAGTACTACTTATTTGACAATTACCGCCACCTAAACCTTTTTTCATTCTTCCTTTATTATCAAAAATATCCGCTTTTTGATATCCTTTTGCAGTAGTAGCTTGGCCTACAGTATTAGTAAAAGAAAATGTAGCACCATTATTTACTGTAGTACCATTTAAAGTATTACAAGATATTTTTATATTATTTTGTCTTGCAGAATCATTTGAATAAATTTTTGTGGAAAAAGTAGCAACTTGTTCTTCTTTATATTGAGGTTGTTTTTGTTCATTATCTTTTTTATTTGTTTTATTTTCTTCAGTTTGATTTTCTGTAGAAGTTCTTTTAGCTTCATAATTATTCTCGTTATTACTATTTTTATTGTTAAAATAGTAATAAATTAAAGTACCAACAAAAAAAGAGATAATAATAAAAAAAATAATCCATCGTTTTTTATTCATTTAAATCACCAATTTTAGTGTAACCAAAAATATTAAAAATATTGACAATTTTCAAAAATAACAGTATAATAAATATGTTAAACAAATAAAAAGGAGAAAAATTATGCTATCAAAATATTGGAAAAAGATAGGTATGTTAATATTAATAATAGCATGTGTATTTAATATAATGGGAAAACTAGTAAACAAAGTATCATTAAATAAAGAAATGATATATTCAGCACAATACATGTATGAACAAGAACAAAAAAATGAAACAAAATAACTAAATTTACTTGAAAAAATATAAAAAATATGTTATTATAAAAAACAGTCATGTTATTAATTCGAGAAAGAGGTGAACTTAAATGAAAAAAGATTTACATCCACAATATAACCAAACAACTATTACATGTGCATGTGGAAATGTATTAGAAGTTGGTTCAACAAAAAAAGATTTAAAAGTAGACGTATGCTCAAAATGCCATCCATATTGGACAGGTAATTTAAGACAAGATACAGTTGGTGGTAGAGCAGACAGATTTAAAAAGAAATATGGTCTTGCATAAGACCTTATTTTTTTGTCTTATTTTCTTGCAAAAATCGACAAAATGTATTAGAATATTCAAAGAGCAAAATAAACATCTGTCATTTTTTGGACATTGGAGGCTAAAATGGAATTTATTGAAAAAGTAAAACAATTAAATAATAATAAAAAACCAAAATATACTATTCTAACAATGGGATGTCAGTTAAACGAAAATGACTCTGAAAAATTATGCGGTATGTTAGATGAAATGGGATATATCAAAACAGAAAATCAACAAGAAGCAGATTTAGCACTATTTAACACTTGTTGTGTTAGAGAAAATGCAGAAGATAAATTATTTGGAAAATTAGGAGAACTAAAAAGATTAAAAGAACAAAAAGATATTATAATTGCAATTGGTGGCTGTATGATGCAAGAAAAACATATAACTGAAAAAATACAGCAAAGTTATCCTTTTGTAGATATAATTTTTGGAACTCATACATTACATAAATTTCCTGAAGATTTATATAAAAGATTATATGAAAAAAGAAAAATAGAAGATGTTTTAGATATTGATGGTGAAATTTATGAGGGGCTACCAATAAAAAGAGATAGCAATATAAAAGCTTCTGTTACAATAATGAATGGATGTAACAATTTTTGTACATATTGTATAGTTCCTTATGTTAGAGGTAGAGAAAGAAGTAGAAATCCTAAAAGTATTATTAATGAAGTACAAGAATTAGCAAATAAAGGATATAAAGAAATTACACTACTTGGCCAAAACGTAAATTCATATTTAAGAGTTGAAAGAGAAAAGGGAATAGAATTTGAAAATGATGAAGGTGTAAATTCATTTGCAACATTATTAAAAGCAATAAATAAAATAGAAGGAATAGAAAGAATTAGATTTGTTTCACCTCATCCAAAAGATTTTACAGATGATGTTATAGAAGCAATTGCAAAGTGTGATAAAGTCTGTAAATTAGTACATTTACCGCTTCAATCTGGAAATACAAAAGTATTAAAAGAAATGAACAGAAAATATACTAAAGAACAATATTTAAACTTAGTAGAAATAATGAAAAAACAAATTCCTAATTTAACTTTATCAACAGATATAATTGTAGGTTTTCCAGGTGAGACTGATGAAGAATTCGAAGATACATTAGATGTTGTTAAAAAAGTTAAATTCGAACAAGTATATATGTTTATATACTCAAAAAGAGTAGGTACTCCTGGATACAAAATGGAAAATCAAGTTCCAGAAGAAGTTAAACATAAAAGATTTGATAAATTAAAATCTTTAGTAGAAAGTCAAATTGAAGAAAATAACAAAAAATACATAGGAACAAATCAAAATGTTCTTGTTGAAGGAAAAAGCAAAAATAACGAAAATATGTTGTCAGGACGAACAGATAGCAATAAAGTAGTTATATTTGAAGGCCAAGAAAACTTAATTGGCAAGATGATAGAACTAAATATAGTATCAGAACATATGTGGTATTTAAAAGGAGAAATTAAATAATGGAAACAAAAGAAATTAATAAAGATAATATAAAAACATTAGCAAAACTAGGAGTTAATGCAGAAGATATTGCAAATATATATTTACATGTAGCTGAAGAAGGAAAAGATATTCCAAAAGATGTTTATATAAATAATTTAACAGAAATGTTAAAGTTTTTTCAGTCTAGAAATAGTGGGATTGAAAATGAAACTGATGAAGCAATATATAAAGAAAATGTTTTGGAGATGATAAAAAATAATCCAAAACTTGTAGGACTAGATATAAATAAAAAAATAAAACCTGTATGTAATAAACTTGATAGTTATTATTTTATGAAGCCTGGTTATACAAATAAAGTAATAAAAAATAATCCTAATATCTTTAATTCAAATTTAAACGATTATTCAAATGTTTTTTCACAATATGCAATAAAAACAGATGGACAAACTGTAAATTTATTTGAATATATATTAAAACGAGAAAGCAATATATTAAATAATGACTATGAAAAAGTATATAATAAAATTATAAATTTAAATAAAGACTCAAAACTTTTTACAGAACAAGAAATTAATAAATTAAAGGAGGAACTGTAATGAGTGAATATTCAGATTTTGATACAGCAGTAGAAATAATGGCATATAAAATATCAGATTGTGTAAAAAAAATCGAAAAAGATGAAAGCTATAAAAATGAATTAGAACTATTAAAAAAAGAAAGAGATAAAATGTATAGTGGAGATAAGCAAATAATAAAAAAAATACTTGAAGTATATGGTAAAGAGATAAAAGAAATATATGAAAATATTTAATTATCTGAAAGGAGCATATAAATGCAACAAAGTATAAGAGATAAATACAAATTAACTGAACAAGAAAGTGATGAAATTTATAGTAAGATAGAACAAGAAGTTTTTGGAGAAATTCCAACAAGTGAAAAACCAATTACAATTATTGTTGGTGGACAATCTGGAGCAGGAAAAGGTGCTGTTATTTCATATTCAAAAAATGAGTTAGAAAAAAGTGGTAAAAATCCTATAATTATTACAACTGATGAATATAAACCATATCACCCAAATTCAAAAGAAATAGCAAAAAATTATCCAACTGAATATGTAGAAATAATAGAACAATATGCAGGAGCTTGGACTGGAAAAGTTTTAAGAAAAGCTATTGACGAGAAATATGATTTTATTTTTGAAGGTACACTAAAAAATAATCGAATTTTAAAAAGAATAAAAGAAATGAAAGATAATGGTTTTTCTATAAAAACTAGAGTTCTAGCTGTCCCTAAGTTAGAAAGTTTAATATCTCTTCATGAAAGGTATCAACAACAAATTGATACAATAGGTTTAGGAAGACTGATATCAATAAAACAACATAATATGGCATTTAGTGGTATTCCAGCTGTTATTGATGAAATAGAGAAATCAGGACTTTGTGATGTTGAAGTTTTTATTAGAGGAGATGAGTTAAATAAACCTAAAATGGTTTATTCAAGTGCTAAAAATAATAATGCTCATCCTACTGCAAGACAAGCATTAGAGGATTATAGAATAATAGAAGGAAATAAAACAAAAAGTACTGCAAAACAGAGAATAGATAAATTAAAACAACAATTTAAAGACAGAAATGCTACAAAAGAAGAAATGGAACAATTAAAAGAGTTAGAAGAGGAATTTATTAATTACAGATAGGAGTTTAAATAATGGCAGAATATTCACCTATGATGCAAAAATATCTTGAAACTAAAGAAGAATATAAAGATTGCATTTTGTTTTATCGTTTAGGCGATTTTTACGAAATGTTTTTTGATGATGCCATAACTGCATCAAGAGAATTAGAACTTACTTTAACAGGAAAAGATTGTGGACAGGCTGAAAGAGCACCAATGTGTGGTGTTCCTTTTCATGCTGCAGAAATATATGTTTCACGTTTGATATCAAAAGGTTATAAAGTTGCTATTTGTGAACAATTAGAAGACCCTAAAAATACAAAAGGTATTGTAAAAAGAGGTGTTATTAGAGTTGTTACACCTGGTACATTGGTAGATAGCAATATGCTTGAAGAAAGAAAAAATAATTATATAATGTCTATTTTCAAAACAGGTATTTATTTTGGAATAAGTATTTGTGATATTTCAACAGGAGAGTTTTATTCAGCAGAAATAAAAGATAATAATAATTTTCCAATGTTGTTAGATGAAATTGCAAGATATACTCCATCTGAACTTGTAATTAATTCTATGATGACAGATTCTTCTGAAGAATTATCAAAAATCAAGGAAAGATTTGAAAATATTTATATTACAAAATTTAATGATAAATTTTTTTCTAGTGAAATTAATAATTTAAATTTAAGATTTAATATAGTTGATAATTCACGGCAAAAAAATTGAAGAGCCAGAAAAAAACACATTAGCAATAAGTTCTATAAATGCACTTATAGAATATATAGAGCAAACTCAAAAAACATCTTTAGATCATATAAATAAAATAACAATTTATAAACTTTCAAAATATATGGCATTAGATATCAATGCTAGAAGAAATTTAGAAATTACAGAAAAAATGAGAGATAAGTCTAAAAAGGGTACTTTACTTTGGGTTTTAGATAAAACATCAACTTCTATGGGAGGTAGAATGCTTAGACGTTGGTTAAATGATCCTTTAGTAGATGTTTTAGAAATAAATGAGCGTCTAGAAGCGGTTAAAGAACTTAAAGAAAACATTATGCTTAGAGGAGATATTATTGAAAATCTTAAAAAAGTTTATGATATTGAAAGATTATCAGGTAAAATGGCTTATGGAAATTCTAATGCAAGAGATATGGTAACACTAAAAAATTCTTTATATAAATTGCCAGATGTAAAAAATAATATAAAAAATTGTAAATCTGAATTATTAAAAAAATTATATGATAATTTAGATGAATTACAAGATATTTATAAAATGATAGATATAGCAATTGTAGACGATCCACCTATGACAATTAAAGATGGTGGTATTATAAAATTGGGTTATGATGAAGAAATTGATAAATTAAAAACTGCTCAAACTGAAGGTAAAAACTGGCTTATTAAATTGGAAGCTGATGAAAAAGAAAAGACAGGAATAAAAAATTTAAAAATTGGATTTAACAAAGTTTTTGGATATTATATTGAAGTTACAAAATCTTTCCTGAAACATGTACCAGATAGATTTATAAGAAAACAAACTTTAACAAATGCAGAAAGATATATAACTGAAGAACTAAAACAACTTGAAAATCAAATTTTAGGTGCTGAAGAAAAAGTTGTCAATTTAGAATATAATGCATTTATAAAAATTAGAGAAGATATTGCTAAAAATATAAAAAGATTGCAACAAACAAGTGAAGTAATATCAACACTTGATGTTTTATGTTCATTTGCAACAGTTGCAGAAGATATGAATTATTGTATGCCAGAAGTTACAACAACAGGCATAATAAATATACAAAATGGAAGACATCCTGTTATAGAAAAAATATTAGGAGAAGGTAGTTTTGTAGAAAATGATACATATTTAGATGAAAATGAAAACAGATTAGCTATAATTACAGGGCCTAATATGGCTGGAAAATCTACATATATGAGACAAGTAGCTTTGATAACATTAATGGCACAAGTAGGTAGTTTTGTACCTGCAGAAACTGCAAAAATAGGTGTTGTTGATAAAATATTTACGAGAGTTGGGGCATCAGATGACTTAAGTATGGGACAAAGTACTTTTATGGTTGAAATGATGGAAGTTGCAACAATATTAAAAGAAGCAACTAAAAACAGTCTTGTTATATTAGATGAAATTGGAAGAGGAACATCAACTTATGATGGATTATCAATTGCATGGGCTGTTGCTGAATTTATAGCAGATAAAAATAAATGCGGAGCTAAAACTTTATTTGCAACACATTATCATGAATTAATAGGGTTAGAAGAAAAACTAGAAGGAGTAAAAAACTATTCTATTGCTGTTAAAGAAAAAGGTGAAGATATAATCTTTTTAAGAAAAATAATTAGAGGTGGAACAGATGAAAGCTATGGAATTCATGTTGCAAAACTAGCGGGTGTTCCCAAAGTTGTTACCTCTAAGGCAAACGAAATATTACGTTCTTTAGAAAGAAAAAATATTTTAAATGGAAAAAAACAAGAGAAACAAGATAAAAATAAAGTGGAACGGACAATTTGATTTGTATAATTATAAACTTGCAGAAGTTGCTCAAGAATTAGATAAAGTAAATTTAAATGAATTAACGCCAATAGATGCACTAAATACATTGGTTAAGATAAAGGAGAAGATAAAATAATGCACCCAATTAAACATTTTAAATTAATTACATACCATAGATGGCTAGTATTTAAACTATGCTGTAAAATAGGTGAACCTTGGAGAGGATTTACACATGATTTATCTAAATATTCACCTGTAGAATTTTTAGAAGGTGCTAAATATTATACAGGAAAACATTCACCAATAAATGAAGCTAAGTTAGACAAAGGTTATTCTGAAGCATGGTTACATCATAAAGGAAGAAATAGACATCACTCTGAATATTGGTATGATAAATCTGCACCAGAACCTTCACCAATTATGCCATATAAATATGCTGCCGAAATGATTTGTGATAAATTAGCTGCTGGTATGGCTTACATGGGTAAGGATTTTACAAATGAATATGAATTAGAATATTGGAAAAAAGAAAAGGAAAAGATGCATGTAAATCCTAAAATGGAATTATTTGTTACTGAAGTATTAACAAATGTTGCTGAAAATGGAATAAATAAAACTTTAACTAAAAACAATATAAAAACAATTTATAAAAAATATTGTGAATAAACCTTTATAACTATTGACAAAAATGAAAAATCCTTGTATAATTTTATAGTGCTATATTTTATAGTATTATAATAAAATTAAAAATGAAACAGATATATAACATATCTTTAGCAAAGGGGGAATTAGAATGGCACAACCTAAAAGAAGATGGTCTAAAGCAAGAACACACTCAAAAAGATCAACTTGGAAAAAAGAAGCTCCAAAATATACAAGTTGCCCACATTGTCATGAACCAGTAATGCCACATAGAGTATGTAAAAACTGTGGTTATTACGACGGAAAAGAAGTAGTGGCAAAAAATGAATCTGAAAATGAATAAAATAAAATTAAAAAAATAAACCATTTGTTAGAAATTATATTTTGACAAAGGTTTATTTTTTTGTGTCGTTTTATGTAAAAAATAAATATAATGAAGTAAAGGAGGAAATAAATATGTTTAGAAATTACAGAAAATGTTATTGCATGAACAATAACTACAACAATTGTAATAACTTACAAGATGATGTCATTGAAAATCAATGCAAAGATGTAATATCTTATGAAGATGATATGGATAGCTGTGATTGTGGCTTTGATGATGAATATAGTATATTTCCAGAAAATCCAATGCTTGCGCAAAGTTATGTTCCAATTCAATATATGGATAAAACATTTAAACCTTGTATTGGATTAAAAATGGGAACTATATTTCCTGAATTAGTTAGTCCTTATTTTCCTGGTCAAAGTATGGAAGAAATAGCTTATATCAAAAAGACAAATAAAATAGGGGAGGGATGTAACAAATGTCAGTAGAAGAAACAAGAAACATGGATTGTGAATGCGAAGAAGAAAACAAAGCAGATTGTGATTTAAGAAGAGAAATGGCAAATGAAATTAAAAGCTTAGATTTTGCAATTATTGAACTTGGATTATATTTAGACACACATCCAGAAGATGAAAAAGCTCT
>CAZBMU010000055.1:4640-8890 GCA_964493175.1 uncultured Clostridium sp. | reverse complement strand
AATAAGTCGAAAAAATAAATATAGGGAATCCTCTGGGAGCCCTTTGGTCTCCCGAGGATAATTTAATAATATGGGTATAATTGATACAGTAAAAACTATAAAAAAAGTACAGATTGGTAATATTGTATTATTCAAAATAGGAAAATTTATTCACTGTTATGGTAAAGATGCATATATAATATCCTACATATTTAAATATAAAATAAAATTAGTAGAAAAAAATATATATTCTTGTGCATTTCCAAAAGAAAAGTTAAATAATATTATGGCTAAATTGGAAAATAAAAAAATCAATTATATTGTTTTAGACAGAAAAAATGATTATAGAGTTGATGAAGAAAGTAACAATAAAAATCTTAACAAATATAATGAATATTTTGAAAAAGCAGTAAAATACGTTAAGAGAAAAAAACATATTGATAATATATATAAAACACTAATAAATGACATCAAGAATGATGAAATTGAAAATACAATAATATCAATAAAAAAGGTAATAAATGAAAGAAGAAAAATTTAAAATAATTCAATATATAAGAGAACTAATATTGAATATAGATAATAATTTAGATAATTTTCCTAAAAAAGATATTGAATTAAAAAATAGAATTAGAAATTCAAGTTATGATTTATTAGAAATTGCATATGAAGCAAATACAATAAGAGAAAAAGATGAAAAACTAAAACTGCTTTATAAACTTATTGCCAAACTGAAAGTTATAGATTTTTTGATAAATATTTGTTATGATAAACAAATAATAAACAATAAAAGATATTTAAAATTCGGAGAAAAAATAGATGATATATCAAAATTTACAACTGGATGGATAAAATCTATATAGGGTATATATGTTGGGTAGTCGCTTCTCGCTCTGTGAAAGTGAATTCTGACAATGCGAACTTCAATGTGTCTAATGTCGGCAATAGCGAAGTGAACACGAACAACTACGACTTGTGCAACTCGAACTCTAGCAATGCTAATGATAACGACGATATTGGTTCGTACGGTGTCCGTCCCGTAGCTTCTGCAAACTGTGGTTATATAAATATTGTTTATATAAGAGATAATGTAGAAACAGTATATATCCTTTAGCAGTTGAATGCTATAAAGGAAAATAGATAAATATACTTGTTAGTAATTGTTTAATGAAGGGGAGTATATTTTAGAACTATTTTAGGCAGTAATTAAATTACTGCTTTTATTTTATTCAAAAGAACAGGATGGATGATAGTGAAAAGAAAAAGTAATTTATATGATAACATGTGTATAATAAAAAACATAGAAGAAGCTTTTAATGAAGTATGTAGAAATACAAGAAATAAGAAGAAAGTAGAGTTGTTTAAAGAATATAAATGTTTATACATTTCAAGAATTTATAATATTCTAGTTAATAGAGAATATAAAACTGGAAAATATAATGTATTTACTATATATGAACCAAAAGAAAGAACTATAATTAGTCAAAATATGCAAGATAAAGTTATAAATCATCTAGTAACTAGACAAATTTTATATCCTGCAATATTATCATGCTTGATAAATGAAAATGTTGCAAGTAGAGAAAATATGGGAACAAGTAAAGGGATAGAATATTATAAAAAATATATGAGAAATTGTAAAATTCAAAATAAAAAATACTATATATTAAAATGTGACATAAGTAAGTATTTTGCAAGTATAGACCATGATATTTTAAAGCAAAAAGTTAGAAGAAAAATAAAAGAAAAAGAGTCATTGAAAATTGTTGAGGATATAATTGATAGTTATGAAACAGGGTTAGGTATTGGAAATATGACATCACAATGTTTAGCAATTTTTTATTTAAACGATATGGATCATTATATAAAAGAAAATTTAAAGATAAAATATTATGTAAGGTATCAAGATGATTTTTTATTGTTTCATCATTCAAAAGAATATTTAAAAGAATGTTTAGAGAAAATAAAAAAATTTCTAGAAAAAGAAAAAATACAATTAAATCCTAAAACAAGGATATTTTCAAATAAAGATAATTTTATATTTTTAGGAAGAAAAAAGAATAATAATTATGCAAATTATAAAAGAATAAAAGGAAAGATAAATAAGAAATATTATTTGTATAAAAAAGGAAATATACAATTTAATTCTTTTTTGTCTTGTATAAATAGTTTTTATTCATTAGATAAGGATTATACAGAAAAATGTATACAAAAATTAAAATAAAGGAAATTAAGTATCCTTTATTTTTCTGAATTTATTTTGAAAATCACGCAAATAACTAAATGCTTGAGAAATTGAAAGTTCATCAATATTAAGTTTTAAAAAGTCATCTATAATACTATCATAAGATTTTGTAGTAAGAAAATTATTTAAGCTTTCTGAATTATAACTATTTGAAGAGACAATTTCAACATTATAATCTGATGCTTTTAATATATTAAAATATTTATCAGCTGATTTTACAGGAAAGCCACATTTTACTATTTCAGGGTTTAGATTAGTTTGTTTTAAATTTAAAATCTTTGACATTAGTATAGCATCTTCATGTATAAAGATATAAAAAATCCCACTTTCAAAAAGATATATTTTATTTGGATTATTTATTTTTAATAATACATAATGTTTATATAATTTACTCATTTTTAACTCCTTTCGTTAGAAATTATATATTAAAGAAATAAAAAAAATAACCACTGTGAATAGTTGTGAAAAATACCTTTTAACGGTTCTTATAAAAGGTACGACAAAGTTATATAATTTTTCTAAGGGTGAAAAAAATGTCATGTTTTGCAAAATTTGATAAAAAAGAGAAGTTAATCTGTAGAACTTTGGAAATTGATGAAGTATTATATATGGAAATAGAAAGGCTTTCTAAAGAAGTATATGATGCATCAATCAATAAGCTTGTAAATGCTGCAATTGAAGAATTAATAAAAACAGAAAATGTTAAACTATATGAAAGAAATAAAAATACTTTTTATGTAACTAGGTCATTTTTAATTAGAAGTAGTTTGTTAGATGGATTATATAATTTGAAAGAAAAATATGGGATTTCTATAAGATTACTTGTAAATATTGCAGTAAGAAATGCAATTATGGAAGGTAAATAAAAGCGAATTGTTGATTTTTGTCGATGAAAAGTTACATAATTTTGTTGAAAAGTATTGAAAATTATGTAAGCATATTATATAATACATAAGCAATGTAATGTTTAGATATTGCTTATGTATTTTTTAAAATCTAAATTTTAAATTCTTTAAAATTCCAAAAAAATGAAAAAATTAAAAAGAAGGTGATAAAAAAAGAAAAGTAAAGAAAGATTAAGAATCTTACTGATTTTACAAAAGAATAAAAATTGACAAATAGATAAAATTATATTAAATTAAAGTTAGGAGGAGATTTATGTTCAAATATACAATTGAAGATTATTTAAATACAAAAGAAAAATTTTTTAATACATTATCTTTAAGTGATAATAATGAAGAATATTATCTTGAAGAAGAATCTACACATCAATATCATGACAAAATTTTCAAAAAAATATTAGATAATAAAGAAGAATTTATAGATTTTCTAAAAAATCACACAGATTATGAAGAAGATGAAGGGAAAATTTTAAATTCAGAATTAGTTAAATATAATAGAAATTTTATAACAAAAAGTTTTACAGCAAAATCATCAGATGTAATTTATAAAATAAAAGGAAAAAATATACTAATATTAATAGAACATCAAAGAGCAGTAGATTTTAATATGCCAACAAGAATAGCAGAATATTGTGTTGAACTAATAAGAGATTTAACAAACGAAGAAAAAAACATAAAAGAATACCCTTTTATAATACCAATAGTTTTGTACACAGGTAAGCAAAGATGGAATGTGCCAAAGAATATAAATGAGCTACATAAAAGTCAATTTGGATTTGAGCCAATAGAATACCCAAAATATAATTTGATAGATGTAAATGATTATACAGATGAAGAGTTAATAGAAGAGAATACAGGAATATCAAAAGCAATGTTATTTGAGAAAAAAGAAACAGATAAAGAAATAATGGAAACATTTGAAAAAATATTTATAAAAAAATTAAACAAAAGAGAAAAAGAATGTTTAAAAATGATATTAGAAAATTTTACAGAATTAAGAAAAAAAATAGGAATAAGAAGAGTTAATGAATTATTAGAAAAAATAGAAGAGAAGGGAGAGATAGATATGGAAGCATTAGAAAGATTTTTTATACATATGTTTCAAAAAGAAGATGAACTAATAG
>CAZBMU010000055.1:0-4540 GCA_964493175.1 uncultured Clostridium sp. | reverse complement strand
AAAAGGAAGGAAAGCTAAGTGAAAAGGAAGGAAAGCTAAGTGAAAAGGAAGGAAAGCTAAGTGAAAAGGAAGGAAAATTAAGTAAAAAAGAAGGAGAATTAGCTAAAAGAGAGAAAGATATAAAACGAAAGATACAAGAAGAACGTAAAGCAGGAATAATAGAAACAGCTAAAAAAATGATTGTAAAAAATATGAAAATTGAGGATATAGAAGAAATAACAGGGTTATCAGAAAAAGAAATACTTGAGATTATGTAATAAAATAATTAAATAATAAAGTGTATAAAATCTCCAAAATTGTTAATAACAATAAAAAGGAGATTTTTGTTATGGGTAAAAAACAAAGAAAAGAAAAAGAAAATTCAACAAAATATGGAGAATTTGTATCAAGTTTTTTTGGATGGATAGCACCAGAAAGACAAAAAGAAAGAAGCAGAGAATTACAAGAAATGACAAAAAAAGAAGATAAACAGAGAAATGATTAGAAAAATAGAGAAAAATAAAATAAAATACAAGATAAAAGTCAAAGAAAGTCAAAAAACAATATTGAAAAAAAATATAAACGTAGTATAATAATTCAAGAAAGTCAAAGAAAGTCAAAATCAGAAAAGGAGATGATGTAAATTGAGAATGTCAGATATAATAGAAGAATTCATAAAAGAGTTACTTCAAGATGAAAATGACTCAATAGAGATACAAAGAAATGAACTTGCAGAACATTTTAATTGTGTACCATCACAAATAAATTATGTAATATCAACAAGATTTAAGCCATCACAAGGATATTATGTAGAAAGTAGACGTGGTGGCGGAGGTCATATTACAATTAGAAAAATCAATAATTCAAATGAAGAATATAGAATGCATATAATAAACAATATAGGTACAGAACTAACATCACATGAAGTAGATATTTTACTAAGTGATTTTCTAACTTATAATATTTTAGAAGAAAAAGAAGCAAAACTTATAAAAGTTGCAACAAATGATAATGTTTTGAGATTACCAAAAGAAATAAAAGATGAAGTAAGAGCAAGAATTTTTAAAAATATGTTATTAAATATTTAAGGAGGTATGAGTTATGTTATGTGAAAATTGTGGAAAAAGAGAAGCTAATGTTAGATATGAGGAAAACATAAATGGTCAAATTAAAAAAATGAATTTATGTGAAGAATGTAGCAGGGAACTAGGAATAGGAAATATGGATTTTAATATGCCAATTAATTTTTCTAATTTCTTAGGAGGTTTTTTACAAGACTTTGAAAATACAAGTTTTATGCCATTACTAACAGAATTAAAATCTTTAAAATGTAATACATGTGGATATACATTTGATGATATAGTAAAAACAGGAAAATTAGGATGCATGGAATGTTATGATGTATTTGGAGATAAACTAGATCCAATAATAAAAAGAGTACAAGGAGAAAATCGCCATATAGGAAGATTAGGAAAAGTAATAGACAAAAAGATAGATGAAAAATTAAGTATTGAAAACGAAAAAGAACAAGGCGAAAAAATAGAAAACAAAAATAATAGTAAAGGCTCAAAAATTGAACAATTAAAAGAAAAGTTAAAACAACTAATACAAGATGAAAAATATGAGGAAGCAGCAAAAATAAGAGATGAAATAAAAAAATTAGAAAAATAGGATGGTGATAAATTATGAATTGGTATTTACAAGGTGGAAATAATCAAGATGTAGTAAAAAGTATTAGAATTAGATATTTAAGAAATTTAAGAGATTTTAAATTCAATTTATCAAAAAAAGAAGATATAGAGAAGCTAGAAAATAGAATAAAAGAAAATTTATATAAAATAGGATATGGGTTAAAATATTTGAAACTATCAGATATGGATGATTTAACAAAAATGAGTTTAGTAGAAAAAAACTTAATAAGTCCAGGATTTGCAATAAAAAGAGCAGAAACAGGAAGCATATTAATAAATGATGAAGAAAATATATGTATAATGATTGGAGGAAAAGAACATTTATGTTTACAAGTATTTAATTCTGATATGGATTTAGAAAACACACTAAATTTAGCAATTGAAATAGATGAAAAAATTGGAGATATTTTAGGTTACGCAATAAGCAAAAAATATGGTTATTTAACAAGTTCTTTAAATGATGTAGGAACAGGACTAAAAGCATCTGTAATGCTTTATCTGCCTGCATTATCAAAAACAAAAAATATTAGAAAAATATTAGAAGCTATTGATGGATTTGGAATGAACATTAGAGGTGCATATGGAGAAAATACAAATAAGCAAGGAAATATATATCAAATATCTAATAAACAAACACTTGGAATTACAGAAAAAGAAATAATAAAAAATGTGCAAGTAATAACAAAACAGATAATAGAACAAGAAAGACAAGCTCGAAAATTATTAACAAAAGAACCAGTAGAATTAGAAGATATGATATATAGAAGCTATGGAGTATTAATTAATGCAAGGAAAATAAATTTTGAAGAATCAAAAGAATTATTATCAGATATAAAGCTTGGAGTTAATTTAGGAATTCTAAATGAATTAACAGATAATAAAATAAAAGAATTAGAATTATATACAAAACCAGCAAATTTGCAAAAATATTTAGGTATAAAATGTGATGCAATGGAGAGAGACATAAAAAGAGCGGAAGTAATTAAAAAAATTTGCCAATAGAAAAGGAGGGATTAGTTATGATTTATAAATTTACAAATAGAGCTAAAAAAGCTTTAGAAATTGCAAATGAAGTTGCAGTTGAATTAGGACATAGTTATATTGGAACAGAGCATGTTTTATATGGCTTAGCAAAAGAAGGAAGTGGAGTAGCTTCTAAAGTATTAGAAAATCAAAATATAACATCAGATATTATTATTGATAAAATTATAGAGTTAGTTGGCCAAGAAGAACCAATAGAAGGTACTATAGGATTTACTCCTAGAACAAAAAGAGTTATTGAAAATGCTTTTATTGAAGCCAGAAAACTTGGATATAATTATATTGGTACAGAACATCTTTTAATAGGAATTTTAAAAGAGGCTGATAGTATTGCTACAAGAATTATGCTTGAACTTGATATAAATATTCCTAGACTTTATAATGAAATTGTAAAAGTAATAAATGAAGGAGAAGATTTTTCAGGTGATGAAAAGTCAAGTAATAATTCTAGAAAGAGAGGTAGTTTTAATCAAACACCTACTCTAAATCAATTTGGTCAAGATTTAACAAAAAAAGCAGAGGATGGTAAATTAGACCCAATTGTTGGTAGAAAAGAGGAGATTGATAGAGTTATTCAAATTTTGTCTAGAAGAACAAAAAACAATCCTTGTTTAATAGGTGAACCTGGTGTTGGAAAAACAGCAGCAGTTGAAGGGTTAGCACAGAAAATTGTTTCTGGTGATGTTCCGGAAATTTTAAAAGACAAAAGGGTTGTTACAATGGATATTTCTGGTATGGTTGCAGGAAGTAAGTATAGAGGAGATTTTGAAGAGAGAATAAAAAAGGCTTTAGATGAGGTGAAAAAAGCTGGAGATATTATTTTATTTATAGATGAAATCCATACAATTGTTGGTGCAGGTGCTGCAGAAGGTGCAATTGATGCAGCAAATATTTTAAAACCTCTTTTAGCTAGAGGAGAAATTCAATTAATTGGAGCCACAACTTTAAATGAATATAGAAAATATATTGAAAAAGATGCAGCCTTAGAGAGAAGGTTTAGCCCTGTTACCGTTAATGAACCAAGTGAAAAAGACACTATAAAGATTTTGCAAGGAATTAGAGATAAATATGAAGCACATCATGGAGTTAAAATAACAGATGAAGCAATTGATGCGGCTGTAAAAATGTCTATTAGATATATAAATGACAGATATTTACCAGATAAAGCAATAGATTTAATTGATGAGGCAGCATCAAGAGCAAAATTAAAATCTTATACAGAGCCAGATAATTTAAAAAAACTTGAAGAAGAAATTGAAGAAGTTTCTAAAAACAAGGAAGAAGCAGTAAAAATTCAGAAATTTGAAAAAGCTGCAACTTTAAGAGATAAACAAAAACAATTAAAAGAAAAATATGAAAAAGAATTAAAAAAATGGAAAAATAAAAACAATAAAGAAGTTACAAATATAACAGAGGAAAATATTGCTGAAGTAATTGCAAGTTGGACAGGAATTCCTGCTAAAAAAATTACTGAAGATGAAAATATAAAATTAAAAAATCTTGAGAAAAATTTACATGAAAGAGTAATTGGACAAAATGAAGCAGTAGAGGCAGTTGCAAAGGCAATAAGAAGAGGAAGGGTTGGCTTAAAAGACCCCAAAAGACCAATAGGTTCGTTTCTTTTCTTAGGACCAACAGGAGTAGGAAAAACGGAACTTTCAAAAGCATTAGCAGAGAGTCTTTTTGGAGATGAAAACTCAATGATTAGAGTTGATATGTCTGAATATATGGAACCACATTCTGTATCGAAAATGATAGGTTCACCTCCAGGATATGTAGGGTTTGACGAAGGTGGACAATTAACTGAAAAAATCAGAAGAAAACCATAT
>CAZBMU010000054.1:0-9103 GCA_964493175.1 uncultured Clostridium sp. | reverse complement strand
TTCAAGTTTTTATAGTAATAATTTATAAATTATATTCTTTTTCTAATTTTTCATTAAAATACAATTTTGTGAGTAATTTAAATTCTTCAAAAGATTCATCTTTTATATTAAATGAAAAAATTTTTTTTGCAGGTGCTGTAACAGTATACTTTATTGCATTTTTTGTACTTTCACTTATTGATATGGCAGATGTGTCTATTTTTCCACAAGTTTCACATTTAAATCCATTATCTTTAATACTAAAGTATTTTATATTTTCTTTTGTTTTACAATTTGTACATTCGTCTATATTTGGAATCATTCCTAAATATACTAGTAATCGCAATTTAAATATTGATAATATCATATCCAGATTTCTGTCTGATTCTGATATTGTATATAATGTATTTAGTAATAACTGCAATATTTTATAGCAATTCTGATTTTCATTTGTAACGTCTTGTACTATTTTGTTTATATGTACTGCATATTTTAATTTATCTAAATCTGTTCTTAAATTATAAAAAACTTCAATTGTTTCTGCTGAATTTATATGATATGTATTAGTTCCTCTATACATTAAATATTCTCCAAAGCAAAACATTTGCGTACTTGCCAAAAGACTACTTTTAGGTCTTCTAGCACCTTTAGCAACACAGGAGATTTTGCCGTATTCCGAGGTGTTAACATTGTTAGCATTTTGTCAAAATCTCCTAAATTATGTTCAGATAATATTATTCCATTCATTTTCACATTTGCCATTTTCTTTTATATCCTTTTTACCATTTATTTGTTTTTCTATATTCTCAATTTGTTTTAATTCTAAAAATGTATGAATATCACCTGTATTTTTAAAGGTATTCCATGCAATTTTCTTTATCATAAGCTCCACTTCCTTTTTTAAAGTTTTTACCTTTAATTTTATCTTTTGCTTTTTAAATGGTTTTTATTCAAATTATTTTAATTTAAATTGATTAACAATAGAATTATTATCTTGCCATTCTTCTTTTACTTTTACCCAAGTTTTTAAATTTACTTTTACTCCAAAATTATTTTCCATATCTACTCTTGATAATTTTCCTATTTTTTTAAGCATTTCTCCATTTTTGCCAATTATTATACCTTTATGTGATTTTTTTAAGCAATAAATTGTTGCTTCTATATCATAAATATCCTGTTTTTGCTTATCTTTTCTTAATTTCATTTTTTCTACTTCAATATAAATTCCATGTGGCACTTCATCTTGCAGTAAAATTAATGCTTTTTCTCTAATTGTTTCTTCTGCTAGTTGTCTTAATGTTTGGTCTGTATATTCTTCTATATCATAATATGCAGGTCCTGGCTTTAATTTTTTTTCTATTTCATTTATAATAATTTTTCTATATTTTGAATCTGTAGCAGAAATTGGAATTATAGCTTCAAAATTATATTCTTTACTATATATTTCAATTAAATTTAACAAACTTTCTTTTTTTACTAAATCGATTTTATTTATAATTAATATAGTTTTTCTTTTTGCTTCTTTTATTTTATTTAAAATAATCTTATCACCCTTGCCAATATCTTTGCTAGTTGCATCAATTAAAAATAGCACAATATCACTATCTTTTAAACTTGCATAGGATGTTTCTATCATCGTTTCATTTAGTTTGGTTTTTGGTTTGTGTATTCCAGGTGTATCTGTAAAAACTATTTGCGAATTATGCGTATTTACTATCCCTTTAATAGCAGTTCTTGTTGTTTGAACCTTATTTGTAATAGCTGCAACTTTTTCCTCAACTAATAAATTAATTAATGTTGATTTTCCTACATTTGTTCTTCCTACTAATGTAACAAAACCTGATTTAAACTCTTCCATACTTTTCTCCTTTGATGTCCATTTCTATTATAATATTTATTTTGTGCTAAATTTGTAGAAATTTGTAAACGTCAAGCATAAGCCTGACGTTTTTTAAAGCTAAGCAAGTTGGTAATTTCGTTTTCTGTATTTCTTGCTCTTTTTGTTTTTCTTGCTCTTTCTTGTTCCAATTCTCTTTTTTGTTTTTCTGCCATAGATTGACAGATTGCCTTTTGATAAACAAAGTGTGTATCTTGTGATATTTTACTCCAGTTATATTCATTTCTAACTTTATTTTTTGCTTTTCTAGTTATTTCTTGACATAGTTTTGGATCATATAATAATTCTAAAATTGAATCTGCAATTGAGTTTGGATTTCCACAATATGCTTTCATTCCATTTACTCTATGGTCTACTATTTCATTTAGTCCTCCAATATCTGAAACAACTACAGGATTCTCTGATAGCATTGCTTCTAATGCAACTAGTCCAAATGGCTCATATGTACTTGGGAATACTGCAACATCAGCGGCTTTATACATTTTTTGTACATCTTTTCCATTCATATACCCTGCAAAATAAACCTTATTTCCTATTCCCATATTATTTACTTGTTGCATAAGTTCTTCTTGCATTCCACCTTTACCACATATAATAAGTTTACTATCGTTGTACCCCTGCAGTATCTTTGGCATTGCTGATATTAAATGTTGTATTCCTTTTTCATATACTAATCTGCCCATAAATAAAATTATTTTTTCATTATCCATTGCATATCTTCTTCTGAAATTATAGTCTCTTTCTACTCCACTAAATAAGCTTAAATTTACACCATTAGGAATTACATTTATTTTTTCATATGGTAATCCAAATAGTCTTTGTATCTCATTTTTCATATAATTGCTATTTACTATTACCTCTGCTGATTCGTATGTTAACATCCATTCTGTATCATTTATGTATCTTTGTTGCTCATCTCTAATTCCACTATTTCTTCCTGCTTCAGTTGCATGAATTGTTGATACTATAGGTATATTGTAAGAATTTTTTAACGTTTTAGCTGCATATGCAACTAACCAATCATGTGCATGTATTACATCAAAACTTCCATCTTCATGCATAATTTCATTTGCTTTTGCTACCATATTGAAGTTTAATTGCATAATCCAGTCTATAAAATTATTTGGGTTTATCATATAATTGTCTACTCTATAAACTTTTACGCCTTTATCATCTTCAAAATATGGACTATCTCCATCTCTATAAGTCACTACAGTTACATCATGGCCATCTTTTAACATTGTTCTGGATATGTCATATACTACTCTTGCTATTCCTCCTACAATTCTTGGTGGATATTCCCAAGTTAACATTAGTATCTTCATACTATAATTCCCCTCCAATTTTTAATTTTCTTTAGTTATGCTTCGACATTTTTCTACTTGTTATATTGTATACAAAAAATTAAAAAAAGTAAATGCTTTTTTTAAAAAAACATTTACTTTTTTTAATTTTTTTATTCTTGATTTTCTTCTTCATTTTCTATCTCTTGATTTTGTTGGTTTTCCTGATTATTATTTTCCTCTTGAGAATTTTGATTATTTTGATTTTCTTCATCATTTGAATTATTATTAGTATTTTTTAATGTTTGGTCTTTTTCTGTTATACCAATTCTATCAAAATAATCTTTTACACTCATTGTTCCATTATTAACAGCTATAAAATAATCTCTTTTCCCTTCACTTATTGTCATATAAATATCATCTGCAACCGGTGCAGCAAATAATTCTTGTCCAACTGAATTTAATAATGTATATTTTTCATTTTTGCATGCAACTAACACATTGTAATTAGGTATTACCAATAAGTTTAAAGCATTTTTATTTGTTTTTGCTATATATCCAAAACTATCGTAATTAAAATCAACAACTAATTTGCCATTTTTATTATAAAGTCCCCATAACTTATCTCTTTTAGCTGGTATCAAATTATCAGCTAATATGTATTTATTTTTTATATTATTTTGTGTAAATTTTGAAATATCCATTCCTATTTCATCATTTTCAATATATATTCTTATTTTTCCATTTGAATCTATTACACCATATTTATTATCTTTTTTAGCTACATATAAACCACTATCACCATCCATTAATTCTATAGAATCATACATGATTTCTACTTTAGTTCTTTTATCTTTTGACATTATTCCAAATTTATCGCCTGTTTTTACCAAAAAATCTCCTATTTCTGGTAAATATGTTATATCGTCATATTTTGCCTCTAATATTGTTTTGTCTCCATTTAAACTTATAACTCCCATTTTTTTAGATTCATTTGCACTTTCTACTATTAACATTTCATCTAATATAGCTTTTTGATTTGAAAAATTGTCACTAATTTTTGCATAACTGCTTCCATCATATCCCATAACTTTAGTATTATATATTTCGGCTAAATATGGTAATGTATATATATATATTCTGTTTGCATCATCATCATAAGTAAAACTTATATTAAATGCCTTTTCAACAGCTTCTGAGGAAGCATATAATGTACCATCAATAGCTTTTACTGGTTTTTTAGAATATACACATTCATATTTATCTGTTTTATTTGTTAAGTCTAATTTATATATTGCATTAGACTTTAAAGAGAAATTTGCAATTTCTTTTTCTCCTTGAACATAACATTTACTTAAATCTTCTGATTTATCACTATATTCACCATTATAACTATCATATCCAAAATAACTTGCTACTTGTTTGATTGGTACATATATTGTTCCATCATCTTCTATAACTAATATTTGTTTAAGTTTTTCATTTTCTTTTCCATCTAATAATACTCTTAATGTTGTTCTTTGTATATATATTAAATATGAAACTATTGCAATTATAATAATTATTACAAATATTATTGCACCTAGTATAATTCCTGTTGTTCTTTTTTTCTTTTTTTCTTCTTTTTCTTTGAAACTTTCTTCAATTAAATTCATATACATACCCCTCCATTATTTTACATAACCGTATCTTTTGTAAAACTCTTCTTTAAATGATAATAAATTATCATTCTCTATTTCTATTTTAACCTTTTCCATTAAATTAGTCAAGAACCTTAAGTTATGAATTGATAATAATCTTACTCCTAAAATTTCATTAGCCTTTATAAGGTGCCTAATATAGGCTTTTGTATAATTTTTACAAGTATAACAATCACATTCTGAATCTAGTGGAGACCAATCTCTTTCATAAGTTGCATTTCTTACTACCACTTTTCCTTTTGATGTCATTGCTGTTCCATTTCTTGCAATCCTTGTTGGAAGTACACAGTCACACATATCAATTCCTGCAAGTACTGCTTCTATTAAATAGTCTGGAGTTCCAACTCCCATTAGATATCTAGGTTTACCTTCTGGCATTAATGGAGTTGTATATCTAAGCATATCTAAAAATTCTTCTTTTGGCTCTCCTACACTAATCCCACCTATTGCATAACCTGGCAAATCTAATTCAATTAAGTCTTTTGCGCTTTGTTCTCTTAAATCTTTATAAAAACCCCCTTGAATTATTCCAAATAAAGATTGTTTATCTGTTGTTGTATGTGCTTGTTTGCACCTTTTAGCCCATCTTGTTGTTCTTTCCATTGACTGTTTTGTATATTCATAAGTTGATGGATATGGGCAACACTCATCAAAAGCCATAATTATATCTGCACCTAAATTTTCTTCTATTTCCATAACAGATTCAGGTGAAAAGAAATGTTTACTTCCATCTAAGTGTGATTTAAATTCAACACCTTCTTCATGAATTGTCCTTAAATCACCTAAACTAAATACCTGAAAACCTCCACTGTCTGTTAAAATTGGTCTATCCCAATTCATAAAACTATGAAGACCGCCTGCCTCTTTAACTATTTTACTTCCTGGTCTTAAATATAGGTGATATGTATTTGATAATATAATCTCTGCTTTTACATCTTTTTTTAATTCTTCTGGAGTCATAGACTTTACTGTAGCTTGTGTTCCAACTGGCATAAATACTGGAGTTTGTATATCTCCATGTGGAGTATGTAATATTCCTCTTCTAGCTCCTGTTTTTTTATCTTTATGTATAAGTTCGTAAGTTACTGCTGGTTCCATATTATCCTCCTAGCTTATTTAATAATAGTTATATCATATATATTCTCATAATAATTCACTGGATCAAACCTTTCAACAGGTATAAAAAAAGTTAATACAATTAAAATGATTGTAATTATTTTTATTATTTTATGGTCTCCCAAAATTTTTTTTAACACTTTTTCTCTTACTTTTTCCATTTTTTTCTCCTTTTTACAATATATAACAAATTTTTCAATTTATTCAATTTATAAACATCGCGTCTCCAAAACTAAAAAATCTATATTTTTCATTAACTGCTTCTTCATAAGCTTTCATTATAAACTCTTTTCCAGCTAAACTTGACACTAACATTAATAATGTTGATTGTGGCAAATGAAAATTTGTTATTAATCCATCAATGCATTTAAATCTATAACCTGGATAAATAAAAATCCCTGTATCACTTTCAATTGGTTTTACCGTTCCTGTTTGTTCTTCTGCAATTGTTTCTAAAACTCTACATGAAGTTGTTCCAACTGCTATTACTCTTTTTCCTTCTTGTTTTGCTTTGTTTATTTTATCACAATCTTCTTGTTTTATATAAAAATGTTCAAAATGCATCTTATGATTTTCTACTATTTCTTCTTTTACTGGTCTAAATGTTCCAATTCCTACATGAAGTGTTACATTTGCAATTGTTATTCCTTTTTCCTCTATTTGTTTTAGAAGTTCTGGCGTAAAATGTAAACCTGCTGTAGGTGCAGCACTTGAACCATCATATTTTGCATATACTGTTTGATATCTATCTTTTTGTTTTAATTCCTCATGTATATATGGAGGAAGAGGCATTAATCCTATTTTATCTAAAATTTCATTAAAAATACCATCATAATAAAACTTAACTTTTCTCGTTCCTCCTGGCATAATATCTAAAATTTCTGCTATTAATAAACCTTCATCAAAAATAACTTTTGTTCCTACATGAAGTTTATTACCTGGTCTAACTATACTTTCCCAAATATCTCCTTCTATATTATTTAATAATAAAAATTCAACATTTGCACCTGTTTCTTTTTTTCCGTATAATCTAGCTGGTATTACCTTTGTATTATTTCTAACTAACACATCTCCTGGTTCAAGATAATCAATTATATTTTTAAATTTTTTATGCTCTATAGTTTGTTTTTCTTTATTTAATACCATTAATCTTGATTCATCTCTTTTTTGTATCGGTGTTTGTGCAATTAATTCTTCTGGTAAGTTATAATTAAATTCTGATACTTTCAACCTTTAAGCTCCTTCCAATGTTCATTATTAATCTGTTCCAAAAAGGACATTAATTTTAATTTTTATGTTATTTAAAATTTCTTTAATTTCTTCAGCAAAATTTTGTGGTTCTTTAAATTCATCTACTTCATAAGAAACATCAAAATTAACATTTTTTGCAGGTTTTAATTTAAATATTTCTGGTGGTAATCCAATATTACCACTTTCTGTTTTTATATTTTTATTCATATAATCTGTATACCATATTTTTTGACCAATTAAATTATCTTCTTTATATCCATATAATTCTAAATCATGTAATTTTGGTCTTTCGTATCCATATTCTTCAGCATTTCTTTCTAATGTATGTAAAAACTCGTGTAAGAATACTTCTTCTGGAAATTGATTTATCCTAGTATTGTATTTATATACATAACTTCTTGAACTATTTGGCAATCTTATATTTGAAAATCCTATTCCAAAATAGTCCATTCCACCTAAGCCTATCCAATCATTTATTTGAATATCTTCTTGATGTGTTTCATCTCCAAGTCGAACTACTACAAAAATATGGTCATAATCATTTTGTTTTATAATATCTTCTATGTTTTTTTCTACATTTTCAGGAGCAACATAATAACCAAATTCTTCATCATACGATAGCTCTGTTAAAGGAGTGCTTATTTCATATATATTTGTTTTTGCTCTCATTTTTCCTTCAGATAAAGTTTCTACACTTGTTTCAAATCTCTTTAATGTATCTGATATATCATTAATATCATTACGTGTTACCTCTAGTTTTGTTTGATTTCCTTCTATATTTACATCTGTACTTTTTAATATAAAACATGCAAATTTCCATTCATTATTATTATCTAGCACGCCTTCTTTTAATGTAAAATTAGAAAACCACGCTTCTCCTTTTGCATTACCTAAGTATCCTCCTAATCTGAATCCTAATTTAACAGTTTCTCTATTTTTCGAATTAAAAATTAACTCTATTTTCTGCCAATCAGTTGTTCCTTGTATTGCAACAGATCTTTCTGTTGTTCCTTCTATTGATATTTGAGCACCTACTCCAGATGTATTTTCTTTAGGTGTAACATTTTTAGTTTTAACCATACATGTTAATTTATATGGTTTATTTTTTTGTACTTTAACATCTTTATAAAACATCGCATCATTATAGTCTGGTGACTCTATTTTATAACTAGAAACATTAGAATACTTTTCTTCTGAATCTCTTTTAAATAATGATTGATTTAAATTTTCTTCACTTCTAACAAAATCTTTAAAATTATTTTCTTGGTAATATTGATATACAATATATACACAAATACATAATACTACTAATATTATTATATATGAAATTTTTCCTAATTTACTTTCTTTTTTATCGTTCATAAAAATTATATCCCTTCTGAAATATTTGGTTTATAAACGAAAGAAGGCTTTTCGCCTTCTTTTTATTGTATTTCTTCTTGTTTTTCATTAAACTCTTCTTCATTATTATCTTCTGTTTCTGCTTTTTCGGCTAAATCTTTCATACTTAAATTAATTCTTCCTTGTTCATCTATATCTATTACTTTAACTGTTACTTTCTCTCCGACATGAAGTACATCTTCAATATTTTTAATTCTTTCATTTGATATTTTAGAAATATGTAGTAATCCTTCTTTTCCATTTACTCCTAAATCTACAAATGCTCCAAAATTCATTAATCTTGTTATTTCTCCATAATAGATTTCTCCAACTTCTACTTCTCTTACTATGTCTTCTACCATTTCTAATGCTTGTTTTCCTTTTTCTTGATCAACAGAATATATAAATACTTGTCCATCTTCTTCTATGTCTATTTTAACTCCAGTTTCCTCTATTATTTTATTAATTGTTTCTCCACCTTTTCCAATAACATCTTT
>CAZBMU010000053.1:0-9476 GCA_964493175.1 uncultured Clostridium sp. | reverse complement strand
CTAAAAAGATCTTTTCGTTTAGCTTAAAAGAAAATGCAATGAAAGAATTTAAACTTATTTCAGATATTTATTTTAATGAAAAAATGGAAAAAGAGTATAAACTAGAAAAAATATAAAAGCGCTTAAAGTTAAGCGCTTTTTTGTTTGCAGGAAAAAATTTTTTTAATACTTATCTTTATACTCATTTTTCTTTTTTTGGAAAAAATCTTCTATTTGAGAGTCTAAAAATACTCCAGAAATAGGGAAAATATCGCCTAATTCGGCGTCAGGATTGTTATACCTGTGGTTTCTGTAACTAGGCTCAATTACATCAAAGCCATATTTTGCACCTATTTGTTTGATTTTTTCTTTTAATTCACTGCTGATTCCTCTAAAAAACTGTTTGTTATGGCTACTTTGATTGTATGCCCGACCGTAATTAATAAAAAATTTTCGCATATAATGAAGTCCCTCCTCTTTAAGTGTAGTATTTTCCCTGCATATTTTAAAAATTTTTGTAAATTATAACACAAGTTTACATAGTTTGTAAATAAAAATATTGTAAATATTATAATAATCTGATATAATAATAAAACTGAAAACAAATTAAAAGGAAGGTATAAATATGGATAATAAAGATTTAGCTAATTTAATTTTTCCAGATAGTAAGGATATTTCTTATTACGAGGAAAAATATCCTAATAGAGATTTAAAAGAAGGAGCTGTAGTTACTAGATATGCTCCAAGCCCAACTGGTGTAATGCATATAGGAGGATTATATCAATCATTAGTAGCTAAAAAGATGGCAGAACAAACAGATGGCGTATTTTTTGTAAGAATTGAAGATACTGACCAAAAAAGAGAGATTGAAAATGGAGTTGAAGAAATAATTAATTCATTAGAAGATTATGGATTGGCTCCTGATGAAACAGTTGATAAAGATGGTAATGATATTGGTAATTATGGACCATATACTCAGAGTAAAAGAAAAGAAATATATCAAGCTTATGCTAAATATTTGATTTCAGAAGGAAAAGCATATCCATGTTTTTGCACACCTGATGAATTAAATACTATTAGAGAAAATCAAGAAAAAGCTAAACAAAGAACAGGTTATTATGGTACGTGGACAAAATGTAGAAATATGCCTATAGATATGGCCATAGAAAGAATTAAGAATGGTGATGAATACATTATTAGATTAAAATCACCAGGAAATCCTGATAAAAAGATAAAACACAAAGATGCAATAAAGGGTGGAATTGAATTTCCAGAAAATGATCAAGATATTGTAATTATTAAATCAGATGGTCTTCCTACATATCATTTTGCACATGCAATTGATGATCATTTAATGCATACTACTTTGGTTATAAGAGGTGACGAGTGGATTGCTTCTGTTCCATTACATTTACAGCTTTTCTATGTTTTAGGATTTAAAGCTCCTAAATATGCTCATATTGCACCTATTATGAAAGAAGAGAATGGTAATAAAAGAAAATTAAGTAAGAGAAAAGATCCTGAATCTGCTGTAAGTTATTATAAAGAAGAGGGAATTCCTAAAGAATCTGTTTCAGAATATTTAATGAATATTGCTAATTCAAATTTTGAGGCATGGAGAAAAGGTAATAAAGATAAAGATATATCAGAATTTAAATTTGAACTTAACAAAATGGGTGTAAGTGGTGCCTTATTTGACATGGTAAAACTTCTAGATGTATCTAAAAATGTTATTTCTAAATTTGATGCTGAAGAAGTGTTAAATAGAGTAATTGAATGGTCTTCAGAATATGATAAAGAATTATATGATTTATTATCAAATAACAAGGAATATGCTTTAAAAATATTTGGAATTGAAAGAGGAAATGTTGTAAAACCAAGAAAAGATATTTCAAAATGGTCAGAAGTTAAAAATAGTATTATATACATGTTTGATGATGAATTTTTAAATAATGAAGTCGAGTATGAATTCCAAAAAATAACTGATAAAGAAGAAATCCGAAAAATAGTTAAAGAATATAAAGACAATTATTTTGATTTAAATGATGATAAAGATACTTGGTTTGGTAAAATGAAAGATTTATCTGAAAAAATGGGATATGCTAGAGAAGTAAAAGAATTTAAACAAAATCCTGAAAGTTACAAAGGACATGTTGGTGATATAAGTACTGTTGTAAGAGTTGCCTTAACAGGTAGAGCTAATACACCAGATTTATATGAAATTATGAATGTACTTGGAGAAGAAAGTATTAATAAGAGATTTGATAAGTTATTAAGAAGGTAATTTTTATGGAATGTGTTGAATGTGATATTTATAGTGAGATGAAAAAATGTTATGGTATGGAACCAGAACATTTAGAAGCTTTAATTAAAGATTATGAGAATGGAGTTTCTGCATATAAAATATCAAAAAAATATAATATTTCAGATTCGATAAAAGTATATACAATAGTAAAAAAGTTTAAAAAGCAAAAAGGTCATGTAGTCAGAGATTACACTGAAAAAAGGAAAATATTTGAGAAAAGTGAAGAATTAGCTAAAATAAAATCAAGGTATAATTTAGATGAAAGTGATTTAGCTGATATGCTACAAATGCATGAAGATAAAATTAGTGCATTTAATATTTCTCAAAAGTACAATTTAAATGGTTCATCTGAAGTATATACAATTCTTAAAAAAGCAAATAAAGTTTTAGGTAATATTGAAGAGAAAAGAGATTTCATTTCAGAAAAAGAAATTGAAAACAGAATGAATTTTTATACTATGAATATAACGTTTGGTTATGAAATAAAAGACATAGCCGAATGTGCTAATCTTGATGAAAAAACTGTTAAATCTAAAATTACATTTGCAAAAAAATTAAAAAGGACAATAGAAGAACTTAGAGAAAATGATTATTCAGATGAAGACATTATTAATAAGTTTAATGAAAAAGGAATAGAACTTACTTCTAGTATTATGAAGAAAATAAAATCGAAAGAAGATAGAGGTCAAGCGGATAGATGATTTATGAAATTGGAGATATAGTTATAACTAAAAAGAATCATCCTTGTGGTGGTAACGAATGGGAAATTCTAAGAGTTGGCGTTGATTTTAAGCTAAAGTGTACAAAATGTGGACATCAAATTGTTTTAGAAAGACCAAAAGCATTGAAAATGATTAAAAATAAAAAATAAAAAAATCCCTCTTTTAATAGAAAGAGGGATTTTTGTCAGGTTTAGGCAAATAGTATAAATAGTATTACTAATATAACTATTGTTTTCCAATACTTAATACATAAATATATAATAAGAATTAGTATTGCAAGTTTTATTAAAAACCAAAAAATACGTTCTAAAACTGACATAATAAGACCTCCTTTTAAGTAAAAGAATTATAACGACAGGTCCTTACTAATTTATGATATAAAAATTAACATAAAAAGTCAATATAAAAGCTAAAAAAAGCCTGATATAAAAGTAGGTAGAAAATACCTTTATCTATTGACAAAAAGCCTATTTAAAGGTACAATTACACTAGTATTTTTGTGTTTAGGAGAATGCTTTTGGAAGAAGAAAAAATAGTAGATATTTTATTAACTACATACAATACTAATATAGAATTTCTTAAAGAACAAATTGATAGTATTTTGAACCAATCATATAAGAATTTTAGACTATATATTAGTGATGATTGTTCAACAGATGAAAGAGTTATTAATGCTTTGAAAGAATATGAAAGTAAAGACAGCAGAATAACTATTTTTGTACAAAAAGAAAATTTAGGATTTAGTAGGAATTTTGAGTTTTTACTAGAACAATCAAGCGCAGATTTTATTATGTTTTCAGATCATGACGATATTTGGCATATAGATAAAATCGAAAAAAGTCTAAGGAAAATAGAACATGATAAAGTTGATTTAGTATATTGTGATGAAAAACAGATAGATAAAGATGGTAAACTACTTCACGAAAGCTATTTGAATTATAAAAAATTTCCTATAGTTACAGGAAAAGATAATATATTAGCTTTCACAAGAAGTGTTTCACTAGGATGTTCACAAATTATTTCAAAAGAACTAAAAGAAAAAATGTTGCCATTTAAAACAGATGTTATAGCACATGATTGGTTAACAATGTTTTTAGCAAGCCAAAATAATGGTATTAGTTTTATTGAAGAACCGCTTTTAGATTATAGACTTCATGATGAAAATATATTTGGTGGAAGAGGTTTTCAAACAAATTTAAGACGTGAAAAAAGTGGTAAAAAATATGCTGACTTTTTGAATTATAGAGAAAAAACAATTAGAAAAGCATATTATGATGGTGCTAAAATGTGTTTGAGTTATACAAATGATGATAAATATAATGAGATTTTAAATTATTATGAAAAATTATTTAGTTCGAAATATTTAAATGTAAATTTAGGGAAGTTTTACAAATATTTAGGATATAAGAAAATGGGAAAAAGAGGAATAAAGGAAATAATGTTATTTCATTTTCCAATTATTTCATATTTTGTTTATAGATTTGCGTGAGAGAAAAGAGAGGAAATTTTAAATGGAATTTATAAAAATTTTATGGAAAAATAAAAGTCTCGCCTGGAGACTTGGAAGAAATGATTTTAGAAATAGATTTGCAAGTACAAGTTTAGGAACTATTTGGGGATTTTTACAACAATTTATTTTTATGATTACTTATGTAATTGTATTTCAATATATTTTAAAAACAGGAAGTGCTGGGGAATATCCTTATGTTGTTTGGTTTTTACCTGGAATGTCTATGTGGCTTAGTATGAATGATATGATAATGAGTGCTAGTAATTCTATAAGAACTTATAGTTATTTGGTAAAGAAAGTGGTTTTCCCAGTTGATATTATTCCTATTATTTCAATTATTGCTTCAAGCTTTATTTCGATGTTTTTATTTATAATTTCAATAATTATTGCTAGTTTTATGGGATTTGTTCCTAATGTTTTATTATTAATATATATGATATTTGCTATGTATTGTTTTGTAATAGCGTTTACAAGATTTACATCTGCAGTAGCTACACTAGTACCAGATTTTTCACAATTATTGGGAATAGTAATGCAATTAATTTTTTGGTTCACACCTATTGTTTGGAATATGACTATGTTAGAGAATCATCCTAAAATTCAAACTTTATTTAAGTGTAGTCCATTTAACTATTTGGTTACTGGTTTTAGACAAGTATTCATAGGAGAAAATATAATTACAGAACATAATGGAATATTTACAATTATATTTTGGATTATTACTTTAATAATATTTATTTGGGGAAATTATATTTTCAAAAAGAGTAAAAAAGATTTTGCTGATGTGTTATAAGGGTATAAATTATGGAAAAAATAGAAAACTTTTTTTTAGGAATATTAGATAAAATAAAATTGAAATTTTTAGCAGATATTTATAGAAACCATAGAGAAGGCATGAGATATCTTATTTTTGGAGGTTTAGCTACAGTTGTAAATATTGCAGTATATGTTATCTGTGCACATTTAATTTTTAGTAACCTAGATGATAATCTAAGAGTAAATTTAAGTAATGGTTTGGCAATTATTATTTCAATTTTATTTGCATATATGACAAATAAAATATGGGTTTTTGAATCTAAAACAGAATCAAAACTAGATTTATTAAGAGAATTTGGATCTTTTATTGGATGTAGAATAGTTACAGCTTTATTAGATCTAGGACTTATGCAATTAACTGTAAACATCTTTGGTTGGAATGATATACTGATGAAAATAATTGTAAATGTAATAGTTATACTTTTAAATTTTGTATTTAGTAAATTAATAATATTTAAAAAGAAAGAAGCTTAAAAATGGGAAATATTGATATTTTACTTGCAACATATAATGGTGAAAAATTTATAAAAGAACAAATTGATTCAATATTAAATCAAACATATCAAGATTTTAATTTGATAATATCTGATGATTGTTCAAAAGATGGTACAAGAGATATTTTAAAAGAATACGAAAAAAAAGATTCAAGAATAAAAGTATTTTTTCAAAGTAAGAATTTAGGATATGTTAAAAATTTTGAATTTTTATTGAATGAAGTTGAAAGTGAATATTATATGTTATCTGATCAAGATGATGTATGGCTTCCTGAAAAAATAGAAAAATCATATAATTGTCTTATTGATAATAAAGCAGATTTGGTTTTTTCAGATTTAGAAGTGGTAGATAGGAAATTAAATACAACTTTTAAATCGTTTAATGATTTAATGAAATATACAAAAAAAGCAAAAAAATATGAAGATTATAGATTAGAGTATTTGTATAATTGTGTTACAGGCTGTACTTTATTAACAAAATCAAAATTTTTAAAAAAAATATTACCATTGCCAAATGAATCTGAGTATGTAATTCATGATTTTTGGATTCCACTAATTGTATCAATGAATGGAAAGGTGAAATATTTAAATGAACCATTAATAAAATACAGACAACATGGTCATAATCAAGTTGGTGCAAAGACAAAAGGAAATGGATATAAAAGATTTGAAGATATGAGAAATCATTTTATTCAAGTAAAAACAGAAATATTTGAAACATATGTAAAAAATGATAGAGCCTTTCCTGAAAAATTAAAAAAATTAAATCATAAATCTTTAGAATACTTCAAAGATATTAAAACAAAAGAGAAAATCAACTTTAAAGGTTGGGGAGTATTTCATAAATTATATAAAAATGACAGTTTATATTTTTATATGAGTAATTTTTTAATATTTAATTTGCCTTGTTTAGGTAAAGTGATATTTAATCTTAGATTAAAGCTGAAAGGAAAAAATAATGGAAAATAATTCTGAAGAAAACATTATTGAAATAAAGAATCTAGTTAAAGAGTATAAAATGTTTGGAAGAAAAAAAGATAGATTACTTGAAACAATTCTTCCTTTTTATCAAAAACATTCTTCTTTTAGAGCAATGAATGAATTAAATCTTGAAATAAAAAAAGGAGAAGTATTAGGAATATTAGGAAGAAATGGTGCTGGAAAATCTACTTTATTAAAAATGATTACAGGTGTTGTATTTCCTACAAGTGGTACTATTGTAGCTAAAGGTAGAATAAGCTCGCTTTTAGAATTGGGAACAGCTTTTAATATGGAATTAACTGGTGAAGAAAATATATATCAACATGGAGAAATATTTGGACTTTCAAAAGAAGAAATTGAAAAGAAAAAACCAGAAATAATAGAGTTCGCTGACATAGGAGATCACTTGTATCAACCAGTAAAAACATATTCTTCAGGTATGTTTGCCAGACTTGCTTTTGCGTGTGCTATAAATGTTGATCCAGATATATTAATAGTTGATGAGGTATTATCTGTTGGAGATATGGCATTTCAATTAAAATGCTTTAAAAAGTTTGAAGAATTTAAAAAAGCTGGAAAAACAATTCTTTTTGTTACACATAGTGTTAATGATGTGATAAGAAACTGTACAAGAGTTATTATTATTTCAGAAGGTAGTAAGATTTTTGATGGTGATGTGAAAATAGGTGTAGATAAATATAAAAAGATGATTGTAGGTTTAGACAGTGATGATCAAACAAATGTAGAAGAACAAAAAAAGGTTAATGAACAATTAGAAAAAAATAAGATAAAAGCTGATGAAGTAGAATGTTGGAGAAAATATTATGATGGTAATAAAAGTGAATTATTAACTTATGGAACTGGAGATGCTCAAATAATTGATTATGGTATTTTTGATTTAGATAATAATATTCAAACAGCAATCAATAATGAAGAAGAATATATAATAAAAATGAAAGTAAAATTCAACAAAAATGTTGATGAACCAATTTTTGCAATAACATTTAAAGATGTTAAAGGTCTTGAATTAGCTGGAGCTAATACAAAGGTTTATAAAACAAAAACAGGAGAATTCAAAAAAGGTGAAATAGTAACAGTTGAATTTAAGCAAACTGTACCATTAAATCCAGATAGATATACTATTTCATTTGGATGTACAAAATTCAAGAAAAATGGTGAGTTAGAAGTTTTTGATAGAAAATATGACGCTATATTTTTAGAAATATTAGGATATAGAGGATGCCTAGGATTATTAGATTTAAAGACGAAGATTGATATAAAAAAGTGATAAATAGGAAGGATTTAATAAATGAAAATTAATTATGATTTTTACACAGGAAAAGACGAATATTGTGATGGTGAAATCGAAAAAGAAGTTTTAGCCTATATGGATCAATATGAGGAAAAAGACTTTGAAAAAGTATTTGAAAATGATATTAGATGGCCAGTGTTTTATCATTTAACTTCTCTTAGAAAAAACATTATAAATTGGTACCCGATTAAAGAAAATGCAGAAGTCTTAGAAATTGGTGCAGGAATGGGAGCCATAACAGGAATTTTGTGTGAAAAAGCAGGACAAGTAACATCAGTTGAATTATCAAAACAACGTGCATCAGCAATAGCAAAGAGATGTAAAGATAAAGAAAATCTAGAAATTATCGTAGGTAATTTCAATGATATTAAATTTGATAAAAAATTTGATTATATTACTTTAATAGGTGTTTTGGAATATGCTCCATTATATACAAATACTGATAATCCTTTTCATGATTTTTTATCATATATTAAATCATTACTAAAAGAAGATGGAAAATTATTAATTGCGATTGAAAATCAATTTGGAATGAAATATTTTTCGGGCGCTAATGAAGATCATACAGCTAAAAAGTTTGATGGAATAGTAGGATATGAAAATAAAAGTGGAATGCGTACTTTTGGAAAAAATGAACTTAAAGATATCTTAGAAAAGGCACGGGTATAAACATACAAATTTTTATTATCCTATGCCTGATTATAAACTACCACAAAATATTTTTTCTGATGATTACCAACCTATTGATAAAATTTTAGATTATAAACCATATACTTCATGTAATGAAGCAGTAGCTTTTGATGAGAAAGAAGCTTTTAAAGATATTATAAAAAACAAAATGTTTGGATTTTTTGCAAATTCGTTTTTTATTGAATGTTCAGAAAAAACTATAGATACTTTTGTTGATTTGAAAAAATATGAGCCAATTAAAGTTGATGAAAAAATGGTTAAATTTTTTGAAGAAAACTATTTAAAAGAAGAAAATTATGAACTTATAATTAATAATAATATTGAATTAAAAAATGAAAATGAAAGATTAAAAAAAGACTTAGAAAGTGTTGTCAATTCTAAATCATGGAAAATAACTAAATTTTTAAGAAGAGAAAAATAGTAATTAATAGAAATGAGGAATACTATGAAGATTAATTTAGATTATTATAATGAAAATAATGAAAAAGATATTGAGATAGTTAAGGATAATACTAATAGTAATTTCGAAGTTTTAAGAAAAAATATAATAAGTTGGTATCCATTTAAAGAGAATGCAACAATTTTAGAGATAGGTGCAAAATCAGGATTTATAACTGAAGAACTATGTAAGCATGGAAAAAAAGTAACTTCTATTGCTGAATCTAAA
>CAZBMU010000052.1:0-9581 GCA_964493175.1 uncultured Clostridium sp. | reverse complement strand
AAATTAGATTTAATATTTCTCAATATATTTTCAAGATTTTCTTGAAAATCCTCAATACCTATTATAATTATATAATCATATTTTCCAGTAATTTTATCTGAATTCAATTCAGTTGTTACAACATTTTTTACTTTTCTTCTTAATTCCTCTGTTATTTGTTCACAATTTGCATTTAATTGTAAAACAGTATCTTCTTTAGAAAAAGGATACCAACTTATTATATTTCTCCTCATTTCTGATAAATCATTTATTATTTTAAATTCATTTGCATTATATTCATTAAATTGTACTGAATTATCTATTGGCTTTACTATTTTATAATTATTATTTAATAACCATTTATTTAGCAAATATTTAAAATCTTGTTCGCTTTCTATCTTTTTTCCTGTTTTGTTCATTTTTATTAATCTTTGCTTATAATCATTTGCAAATTCTGGTTTGTGTAATATTGCATGATAAATAAGGGAATAAAAATATTGTTCATCAGATATAGTATAAAAACCTTTTTCATTATATATTCTATTATTCAATATTTCTTGTTCCATTTTACAATCATAATAATTATCTCCCACATATCTTAAGTCAAAAAATGCAAATTTACTTTCTACTTTAACTTTATAGTGTACTCTATATTCTTCTTGAAATACTTTCTCTGCATTTAATATATAAGCAGCATTTTCGTAAGAATCACATATTATATCTATATCATTGTGTTCATTTACATATATTTCTTCTGGTAATGTTTCATAATTTCTTATAATTGCATAATTGATACAATTGTTTAATGCATAAAACATTTCACTTACAGTCTTGAATCCATCTACACCTAATAAATCTTGTTCTAAATTAATTGTTTTTACTTCTTCATCTTTATTTATTTCTTTTAAATAATCTTCTATATTTTTTCCTAAAAGCAATGTTAAGTCATGGTTTGTTTCTTGTACTGAATTTGTTGCATGAACTTTATGTCCACCACCTGTTAATTCTCTATAATATGTTTTTTTGTCAAACATATTTACATTAACAATTTGCTCTCCCTTGCTTGTATCTCTTTTCTCGTAAATAGGATTCTCTACTTCCACTATTACTAACAAAAAATCTCCATTACCACAATGCTGTTCTTTGCCTGAGTTTTCTGGCAAATTTGTCCCATAAAATCTAGATAAATTATTAGAAAATTTTTCTTTATTCCATTTAATATTATATAATCCTATAATATTAAAATTTTTCTTTATATCATCTAAAATTTCGTTTTCTTTATTACGTGCATTTTCCCATAATATAAATAAATGTGTTTCTTTCATATCTACTCCTACTATTTATTAATTTTGGTAAAATAAACCTCTGTATCTAAATTGTAATAGCCTACAAATTTTTTACTTGACATTACTTCAAATATTAGTAAGTCATAATTTCTGTTTAATACAACAATTTCTCCATTATAATCATATTTGCTGCAACTTAAAGATAATGTATATTTTCCTGGTGCCAAATTAAATTTTTGTTTAAATTCACATATATATTTTTCACCTTTTTTACAATTTCCTGTGTAGTAATTTAAGAAATTTGTATTCGTTCCACATATTTCTTTTCCATGAAAGTCTTTTATTGTCATTGAAAATGTCGGGCATTCAATATCTTCATTGAATTTAGCTTTTAACTTAACTGTTACTTCTTCTTGACTATCTATAATGTTTGTTGGTTCTCCTTTATAGTTAAATATTCCAAAATCTATTATTTCTGCTTCATTGTTTCCATATTTTATTGTATCTGGATTTACTGTAAAAAACTTCTTCCATTCTACATTATCATCATTTACGCCTAAAATTGCTTGATTATTTGCCTTTTCATCATTTTCTTTTTTATTTTCTTTTTCATCATTTTCTAACATTCCTGTTATTAATTTTTTATAATTTTCAACACCTTCTTTTACACCACCATCAAATATTTTTCTTCCATCTTTCATTATAATTGTTCTATTGCAATTATTTAAAATATCGTTTATACTATGCGTTACAAAAATTATTGTTTTTCCTTCTTTTTTTAGTTTTTCAAATCTTTTAAAACATTTTAATTGAAATGCCATATCTCCTACTGATAATACTTCATCTACTATTAAAATATCTGGATCCACATTTATAGCACAGGCAAATGCCAATCTTGCGAACATACCAGATGAATATGTCTTTACAGGTTGATATAAATGTTCTCCAATATCTGCAAAATTAATAATATCTGGCTTTCTTTTTTCTATTTCTTCTTTAGATAGTCCCATTATTTGCCCATGTTGATATATATTTTCCACACCTGTTAATTCCATATTAAATGCTGCTCCAAGTTCTAACAAAGAACTTATTTTTCCATTAACTTCAATATTACCACTTGTTGGTGTTGCAACACCTGTAATCATTTTTAATAATGTAGATTTCCCTGCACCGGTTTTTTCCAAGTATTCCTAAAACTTCTCCTTTTTTTAGTTCTAACGAAAAATCCTCTATAGCTTTAAATGTATTATGCTTTTTTACAAATGGTAATAATGCTTCTATTAATCTATCTAACTTTCTATTATACATTTTATAATTCTTACATAGTTTTTCAATTTTTACCATAGTTATTTGTTGTTCGTTTTCTTGCATTTTTTCCTCCTCTTAACTATCTTCTTTTTAACATTTTTAGTATTAAATATCTAATTTTAAATAATCCCCTAGATATTAATGGCATATTCATAATAAAAAAATTTTCTAAATAGTACATAAACTTTTCTGTTTTATATAGCTCATGAAAAGTCATCCATCCTTTAAAGTTAAAATTTTTCTTTTGTTTTAGCATTTTGTAATATTCATTCGCCTTTATATTCAATTTTTGCAATTTGTATGGAAATCTATTGTTATTATCTACATAAGTTTGAAAAATTCCTAATTTAACTTCTATAAATAAATTTCTTACTTGCTCTAATTTCTTAAAACCATGAGATATTTTTTCTGTTCCAACTTGATTGTTTCCATGTTGCCTATATTTTATATATTTCTCTGGTATATACGATATTTTTCCATTTAAAGAAACCATTATTCCAATCCAATAATCATGTATTAAATGTTTAGACGTAGTTGGTAATGGTAAGATAAATTTTAATGTTTCTTTTTTGGCTAAAATTGTACAACCTGTTATACAATTATATAAATAATTTAATTTATAACTATTTATATATTTTTTTATTTTCCTTGTAAGTAACATATAATCATTAAATGATTTATATAAAATATTTAAATTTTCATCAACAACCTCTAAATCTGTAAATACTAAATCAGCTTGTTCTTTTTTTAAATTTTCTAATGATTTTTCTATTTTTTCTGGTAACCAATAATCATCTTGATCTGCAAGCATATAATATGGTGATTGTACTTTTTTTAGCAAAAACTCTATGTTTTTTACAACTCCCAAATTTTGCTTTTGCAAATATAATTCTATTCTATTGTCCTTTTCTTCATATTTTTTTAATATTTCTATAGTTTTATCTGTAGAACAATCATCAGAAATTATTAATCTTATATTTTTATAATTCTGATTTAGTAAACTTTCAATTTGTTCAATTAAATATTTTTCTCCATTATATGTCGCAAGTAATATATCTATTTTTTCTTCCATAGTTTTACTTTCCCTATCTTTTATAATACATCAGCAAAGTCTTTTTTACTTCTTTTAAATATATAATTTCCCCATATATAAATAATAATTGTTATTATCCAAAACACTATTGTATAAATACCATTTGATTCTGTTACAATATTACTCGAAATAAATGCATCTCTAAAACCAGTTACTAAATAATTAAATGGCATACACTTCATTATTTTTAGTATAGTTGGATGATTTGACAACATAGATAAATTCCAAACTACAGGAGTAAACCAGAAAAATAATTGCATTGCAATTCCAAGTAAATTCGCAAAATCAGGTACTAATGTTGTTATAGCAGATGTTAATCTTGAAAATGATATTAAAAATATATATGCTGAAAATATTATATATATAATTTGTAAAAAATTTGGTACATAGTTAAATATACATCCAACAACTATTGCTACAGCAAATAAAAACATTGCAACAAATGCGCTCGCAATTATTGAAATTACTGGTATTATATCTACAGGAAAAACTACTTTTTTTACAAGATAACTATATGTTCTAATAGATGCACTAGAACTCATTACAGTATCATTTATAGCTTGCCACATTGCCATTCCTGGTAAAAACCATACAACATATGGGTCATTTCCAGCACTTCCTGTTTTTAATATGTATTGAAACACTATAACATAAGTAATCATAAAAACGAATGGTTGTAAAAAACCCCAAATACTCCCTAAACTAGTATTTGCAAATCTATTTTTGAAATCATTTTTACCTAATGATAATACCAATTTTCTATTTTTATATAATATTTTTATAAAATTCATTAATTACTGTAACTCCTTTCTATTTTGCAAAAACCAAATACCCCAAAAATGGAAAATGAAATATTATAAATTCTTTTACCATTTTTTTAGCTAAATTTTTTCCACCTAAATATTTAATAAACCTAATCCAATGAAAATTAATATATTTAGATTTTAGTAAATTTTCATAATATTTTATAAGTTGATTTATAAATTCTTTGTTTTCCTTATTTTCCGCATATTCTTTGCACATTATAGCTCCATCTAAATATGCTTTATAAATAACTTTTTCTTCTCTGTACTTTAAAAATGATTTATATGTTTTTCCGTTCTCTTCTTTCCATCTTGTTTTATTTTGAGAAAAACTTCTTCCTCCAAATACATTTGCGTTATGTAATCTGTATTCAAATAATGGTTCATTAATATAAGCCATTCCATTGTTTTCATTTGCAATAAATGCTGCTAACCAATCATGTGCCATTACTTCTTCTTTAAATGGTAACATTTTTTCCTTTATTTTATCTGTAAATATTTGAGAGCAACCAATACCTATACATCTTGAAATTGCAAGTTTCCCCTTTTTATTTATTAATGGAACGTTTTTGTATTTAAAATAATTATTTTTCATTATATTTCCATTTTCATCTATTTGTACTGAATTACAATATACTAAATCAACATCTTCTTCTTGTAATTTTTTTAAGCTTTTTTCAACCTTGTTTTCATACCATATATCATCATGGTCTGCATACATAATGTATTTAGCATCAGATTGTTGTAACAAAAATTCAAAATTTTTTATATATCCCAAATTTTTTTCTTGAAAATATAGTTTTATTCTTTTATCTTTTTGTTCATATTGATTTAATATATTTTTTACATCTAATTCAGTTGAACAATCATCACTTATTAATAGACATATATTTTTATATGTTTGATTTAATATACTTTCAATTTGTTCTTTTAAGTATTTAATATTGGTATTATATGTAGTCATTAATATATCTACTTTATTTTCCATATTCTTTTATAATAATCCTTTTTATTTTGCTTTTTACATTGCTGATTATATCATATTGTGTTTATATAGACAAGTTTTTTTGTTTTTTTTACACAAAAAAACCAATCTATCTAAAGATTGGTTTTTATTATTTATTTTGCAACAGGGTAAACACTTACTTGTTTTTTGTCTCTACCTTTTCTTTCAAATTTAACTGTTCCATCTATTAATGAAAATAATGTGTCATCACTACCTTTTCCAACATTAGTTCCTGGATGTACTTTTGTTCCTCTTTGTCTAACTAGGATATTTCCTGCTAAAACAAATTGACCATCAGCTCTTTTTACACCCAGTCTCTTAGACTCGCTCTCTCTACCGTTATTACTACTACTTTGACCTTTTTTATGAGCCATTGAAATTCAACTCCTTTCGGTTTGTTTTTTTATATTCTCTTTTTTTATACTTAAGCTTGAGCTTTTTTTGCTGTTGTAGCTTCTGTTTTCTTTGATGTTGTTTTAGTTTCAGCTTTTTTAGAACCTACATTAATTGATGTAATTTCTACTTTTGTATATGGTTGTCTATGTACTTGTTTTCTTCTATAATTCTTTTTAGGTTTCATTTTGAAAACAATGATTTTTTTACCTTTACCATGAGAAATTACTTTTCCTTCTACTTTTACACCTTTAACATAAGGATTTCCTACTTGTACTTTTCCTTCTTCAGATACTAGGATTACGTTATCAAATGTAACTTTTTTACCTTCCTCTGCATCTAATTTTTCAAAAAATACAATATCTCCTTCTGCTACTTTGTATTGTTTTCCACAGCTTTCGATTATTGCGTACATTTAAAATGCACCTCCCTTATTTGTATACTCGCTAATCCTTAAATAAAGGTAATTAAATTTAATTAATCTTTTTGAACCTTGACTAAGCGGATTACAGTTTCCTATTGTACCATAATTATGTGTATTTGTCAATTATTTTTCATCAATTTATTTATTGTTGTCAAAAATCATATAATAATCTACTTTATTATATTCTTCAATTTTTGAATAATCTTTTGATGATGTATCTACTGTTTTAAATACATTTCCTTCTTTATCTTTATAAAATTTCTTTGTTATTACTGGATATGTTTTTTGCAATTCTTCCATATAGTTATTCATTTCATTAAAATTCACTCCTGCTGCTTTTAATAGGTAATTTTGTAAAAATATTGTACTTGTTTCTACATTATATTTTTCTTCTATATCATAATTTGCCCAAATTATAAAAGGAATCTTGTAACTATCAACCATTCTATCTTCAGAATTGTTTCTACCATCTAAATTTGGTTGATGATCTCCAAAAAATAACAAAATATATTTTTCATCTGTGTTTTTTAATTGTTCAATTATCTCATCTTTTAATCCTTCTGAAGATTCATGTAAAAGTTGCATATAAACATTTTTATCTTTTTCATGATGATATATAACTTGATTTGGATCCTCTTTTTCATAAGCAATGTGGTTTTGTACTGTTAATAAATATCCAAAAATCTTTTCATTTTTATCTTTTTGTTTTATTTGATTCATAAATCCTCTATATGTACTTCTATCAGAAAAATATCCATTATTAAAACTTATTTCAAGCTCAGGTATATCATATCTGAATTTTATAGAATCAAAGCCAAAAAATTTATATATTTTATTTCTAGAATATGCAAAAGGTTCCCAAGGATGCACTCCTATAGTTTTATATCCTTGATCCTTTAAATTTGTAACAATTGATGATTTTATATTTCTTGGAATATATTGTTGAAAAACATAAGAACCTTCTGGTAATACTTTTGTTGAATTTTGTGTTAAAAATTCATATTCGACATTTGATGTCTGTCCTCCATATTCGCTAGAATACATTGTTCCACTTATTACATTTTCTCCTTTTGAAAGTTTTGTAATAAATTCTATTGGGTCTGAATAGCCTTCTTTATATAAATTATGATAATCACAAAATGATTCATTTATAATAACAAGAATATTTGGTTTATCTTTATCATTTATTTCTTTCAAATCTTTGTCATATTTTTTTAAAAGATTTTTAATTTCATCTTTATTATATCCTATAGGACTTTTTATATTAATATCTTTTATCATTCTATGTATAGTAGCAGGTGTACCTATTACCCTATAAGCATTATTTACATCCCATAATGAATAGTTTCTTATTGAATTTATATGTAAAAAATTAAATAACAATATAACACCAATAATAAATTTAATAGCTCTTGCTATTTTATTATCTTTTTTACTTACAAATTTGTTTCTAAAAATACTTATTATTGATATTATTATTGCAATATACATAACTCCAAATGCAAAATTTTTATCTAATTCAGTATTTATTTTAGATGATACACTTAAAGCTGTTCTAATTGCAGTTATATCTGAAATTGTTATTGCACTTCCTCTAACAATCCTCACAATACAATTTATAATATCAAAACAAGCTTCAATTCCACATACTATTGCTAATGATAACTTTGTTTTATTTGTTATACTTTTCAAAATCAAATACCCAGAAACCCAAGCAGAAATTATTAGTATAATTACTTTATAATTATTTAAAGTATATATTTCTTTTGCATCATTAAAATGACTCATTGAAAGATATAATAATATAAATATTACAGCTAATAAAGGAGTATTCCATAAATATTGTTTTAAAAAATCTAATATATTATTTTTTTCTTTTTTTTCAATCGTTTTATGATTTTCTTGTTTTTCTATGATACATTCAACATCATTAATATTATTTTCTTTACTATGTTTTCCATTAGTTCTATTTATTTTCATTATTTTCACCTATATTATTTTTTCCAAATCAATTATAACATTTTATTAGACAACATTCAACATTTTTCTACTTTATTTCATCATATCAATAGCGTCTTTTGTTATTTTATTTTTATCAAATCTATTAAAAATAAATATAATAATTCCAACAATAATCATAATAATAGCATATAAAATTATACTCATCTTCCAATCTCCAACAGCCAAATTACTTCCTGCTAAAGTTGAGGTGACAACTGAAGGAAATCTTGCAATTGTTGTCAAAAATACAAACCTCACAGGATTAATTGGCAATAATCCAGATATATAAACCAATAAATCTTTTGGCGTTCCTGGTATGAAAAATAATAAAATAATAATTAATTCAATCTTTTTTGAATTTCTAAACACTTTACTTTTTCTTATTTTATCAATTTTTTCTTTACTATAAAATTCGTATACAAATTTTCTTCCAAATTTTTTAACTAATAAAAACACTGCTAAAGAAATTATAAACTGTGAAACCATAATAAATATTGTTCCCCATAATGCTCCATAACACATTCCAGCAAGAATTTCTATTGGCTCTCCTGGAATTATAAATAAAAAAATTTGTGCAACTTGCAATGAAAATAACATTAAGAAACCAATTATCCCCATATTTTGTACTTTTTGTTTAAAAGCTATTTGCCCTTCTATGGTTGATAAATTTTTCATTACTGGAAATAGGTATATTGTAAAAACAACACATAAAATTATTCCAATTATTCCTAAAATTATTTTTAGAGTTTTTATATTCTTTTTTTGTTCCATTTATTCCTCCATTTTTTAAAGCTTAAAAGTAGGCTTTCACCTACTTTTAAGTATCTCTTAGATGTGCAAGTAAACATACATATGTGCCATGTATGCATCTTCTTCTGGCAAAAAAGCGGTTGCCCTAAAGTTTTCTATTTCATTTAAGATATTTTTCACTTCTTCTATTACCTGAAGGAACTCTTTTCTAGAATTTACATATTCTGAAATATATTTAGAATCGTTAACTTTAAGGACCATTCTAGGCGAACCATAATAGTATACAAGTCTACCTACTTCTTCAACTATCATTCCAACATGTCTTTGTGCTGGATAGTTGTTATTCATTTCATTTTCCAAGCAGTTTATTATCCAATAAAATAGCCTGTTAATTTCATTTTCTTTAGGTCCTTTTTCTCCTTCGCCTAACCGCTCTCTTGCACGTTCTCTGAGATTGTTTGCTGCAAGTAAATACTCTTTATCTGCCATATTTTTCCTCCTAATAATTATTAAAGAAAATTTACTACTTGCTACATTT
>CAZBMU010000051.1:0-9680 GCA_964493175.1 uncultured Clostridium sp. | reverse complement strand
GAGCAACGGATTCGTAACCCGTAGGTCGGCAGTTCGATTCTGCCTGTTGGCACCATAATGCGTTTTTGTCGAACCACTTATAATTATTGATACAAGCGAGCTTGAAGAAAACAAAAGTGAATATCATTCTAAATAAGGATGATATTTTTTTGCTTGCAAATTTTAGTAAAAGTCGAATTTTGTCGAACAAAAATTTTAATAATTATGTATTTTATATTGACTTCTACAAACAAAAGTTTTATAATGATATCAAAATAATAAAAAATAAAAAAATGGAGATGATAGAAATGAAAGAAATAAATAAAAACAATAAATCATTTGAAGATATAAAACATATTGATGAAAAAAATGTTGAATTCTGGTATGCTAGAGAGCTTATGCCTGTTTTACAATATTCAAATTGGCAAAATTTTGAAAAGATAATTGATAAAGCAAAGATATCTTGCGAAAATTCTGGTATCAGTGTCCTTGAACATTTTACTGACGTCAGTAAGTTGTCAAAACGTGCTAATAATGCAGAAGTTGGAATAAAAGATTATAAACTAACTCGTTATGCTTGTTATATCATAGCACAAAATGGAGATGCTAGAAAAAAAGTTATTGCACTTGCACAAACATATTTTGCAGTACAGACTAGAAAACAAGAAATAAGTGAAAAAGAGTACAGTATGCTAACAGAAGATGAAAAAAGATTTTATCAAAGAAATTTAACTAGAAAAGGAAATTATTCATTAAATCAAACTGCAAAAAATGCAGGAGTAAAGAACTTTGATAAATTCCATAATGCAGGATATAAAGGCTTGTATAATGGAGAGACAGCTGATGATATTGCAAAAAGAAAAGGGCTAAGATATAGAGAGGATATTTTAGATAATATGGGAAGTGATGAACTTATTGCTAATTTATTTAGAATTTCTCAAACAGAACAAAGATTAAAAAAAGATAATGTAGATACAGAAAAAGAAGCTTGTAAAACACATAGTAAAATTGGAAAAATAGTTAGAAAAGCAATAAAAGAAGCAGGACGGAACTATGCCAGAAGACTTACCAACACCTAAAAAGAGTTTGAAACAGCTTGAAAAAGAGAAAAACAAGAAATTAAAAGATAAAAATTAGATTATTAAAATGGCTGTTATGTAAAAATAACAGCATATTACATTATTTACTTAATATTATTTTGATTGATTTTTTCTATACATATCAACTCTAACTGGTAATTTTTTAGATAATTTTGCAGTATCTTCTCGAAATAATAATTCAGGTTTTATATTAAAAGATTTAGCTATAAAATCAATATTCTTACAAGTTAAATTTGCATTACCAGTTTCTATAACACTAATATAAGCCATTTTAAACTTTGTTTTATTAGCATAATCTTCTTGTGTTAAATTATTTTTATATCTATACCATTTTGTATTAAGACCAACTAATTCCATAGAAGTCATAGCAACAGCCTCCTTTTTATATTAATTAATAATATAAAAATTATTTATATATAAATTATAAAGTTAAAAGCAAAATAACTTAACACCACTAAAACTTATTAAGATATAACTAAAGTAAAAATAAAAAACTATTGTATTTTTAAAAATTTTGTGTAATAATAGATAATGAAAAATTAATTAAGAGTCTTATTTAAATATTCCAAATAGCAAAAATGAGTATTTAAAGACTATAAATGTAACAAAAGAAGTATATTCTAAAAATTATTAATATGGAATACTAAAATGGACTAAAGAAAGGAAAACATATTTTATGGAAAAATTTAAGAAAAAATCTCTAAAAGCCAGTAATGGTATTACTTTGATAGCCCTTGTTATAACAATTATTGTTTTGCTAATTTTAGCTCGGAATTAGTATATCGATGTTAAGTGGAAATAATGGAATTTTACAAAGAGCATCAAATGCTAAAACAGATACAGATAATGCACAAATAAAAGAGAAGATTCAATTAGCAGAATTAGCTGCAAGAACAGTTGAAAATGGAAAGCTAACAGAAGCAAATTTAAACGCACAATTGAAATCAGAATTTGGAGCAAATGGATATACACTTGATACAACTTCAAGTCCATGGGTGATAACAGTAGGCAGCGTAACATATGAAACTACTGGGTCATCTAGCGTAACTACAATAGGAGATGCTTATGATGATAGCTGGATAGGGAAAACGATAGAATATGAAGCAGGACCAGAAGGAGACTTTGTGAATGATTGGATAATATTGGGACAAGAAAGTGATGGAGATATAATAATTACAACAAAAAATTCAATAAGTAGCTTTGAATTAAGCCAAACATTAGAAGGCTGGTGCAATTATATAGATGATTTAAATTCAGTATGTTCAGTTTATGAAGGAACAATAGGAGAAAAAAATATAGCAGTAAAAGAGGCTAGGAGTATAACAATAGATGATATAAATAATGCAGTTGGATTGACAATACCGGAAACATTTGGAGATGTAAACTCTGATTATTATTATCCAGAGAAAGTAAATGGAGCATGGAAATGGGTAAAATCAGATTCACCGAGTTATAAAAATAATGGGTATGGCTATTCTGAATATAATGGTAAACTATATTATTCTTCAGATACATTAAACGCTTATGAAATTACATCATCTAAAGCAACTAATATGAAATATATATATGCAAATAATGATTATTACATTGTTGCATCACGTGATGTCCATGTAACACCTAACCAGATTTGGTTTGGTATTTTTAGCGTACAAGAAGGCGATAGTGTGGAATCAATAAGTAGCAGTATATGTTATTCGACAACTTCTGGTGGTTACGATGATGACGGAGGGACCTATTCTTATAACTTTCGACCAGTTGTAGTATTATCCTCAAATATTCCATATGATGATGTAAAAGATTATATAGGTGATTATGTTGAATATAATTAAGTATTTCTGTTATTTAACGAGACATATTTAATCCATCTCGTAGCTTATTTATATCTCTTGACAAACTTTAAAACTTTATGTTAAATTAAAAATAATAAATCGAATTATATAAGAGAGATTGAAACAGTGTATGCTATTTTTCGCATACCTGTTTCGAAATGGCACCATAATAAATAGAAATGTGGGAGAAAAATGGAGAGTTTTAATGAATTATCTCACAGAAGAAAAATAAGTTACCTTGAAAACTTACAAGATGAAGAAAAAAGAATAGAATTAACAGAAAAGGAAGACTTTAAAATAGGGGAAAAACTAATAATTTACAAAGATTTAAGAAAAAGATTAGACAAAAAAATACAAACATATAAAGAAGTGCTAGAGTATATTCCAGGAGACTATGGAGTAATTGCAGATAAAGATTTTATTATTAAAGGTATTGAAAGTATTTTTGAATCTGCTGAAAAAAAAGAGGATTTAATAGATATATTAGATATCTCTATTAATAGTGAAAAATTTGACTTAATTTGTAAAAAATATAGACAAGACATAAGCTGGATTTTACAAGTTTTTATAAGCTATATAAAAGATGAAAAACTAAAGTTTATTATGTTGAGATATGTGAAAGAAAAAGGAGTAGATATAAGCAATAAATACTTCATAAGTCAAGTAGATAGTTATAATAATGCAAATAGAATGTTAAAGTATTTAAATTTAACAGAAATTGAGAAAATTCAAATTGGTTTAAATATAAAGGATAAACAAAAAAGAGAAAAATGGCTTAAAGATGAAACAAGTTTTTATGATATAAAAGAAGAATTAGAAACAAAACAATTAAAAGGAGAAACTATAGGATTGCCTGAAGAATTGAAATTTGGCGTAGAGATAGAGAGTGAAGGAATAGAAAGAGATTTTTTACAAACTTTAAGAATGCAAATAAATACTGATAAGCTAAGTGAATGGGAAATAAAAAATGATGTATCATTAGTTAGTGGAGCAGAAATGACTTCTCCAATATTAAATGATAAAAAATCATGTATGAAACAATTAGAATTTGCTTGTATGTTTTTGAAAAATTTTGGAGCAAAAACAACTGAAAGATGTGGAGGACATATACATTTTGGAGCAGATTATTTAGGTAAAAATTATAAAGCCTGGGAAAACTTCATTACAATTTGGAATGAAACAGAAGAAATATTATACAAAATGAGTAACAAACAAGGAGAGAGTCCAAGAGAGGATATTGTTAAATATGCTAGCACACAAGCGCAAAATATAAACAGTATAGATAATGGAAATATAAAAATTAAAAACCAACAAGATTTATATAAATTATTATTTTTTATGGGACAAAGTAGAGATTATGGAATGAGTTTAAAAACGTTAATGAAAAGTAGATTTAGCAATAGAGTTAAAGATACAATTGAAATTAGAATGCCAAATGGAACAATTAATTCTGATACTCTAAAACATAACATATTATTGTTTGGAAGAATTATTACCAAATCAAAAGAATTAGTAGAAAATCCTAGCCAAGAATTTGAATTGCTAAAAGATAAAGAATTATCAGAAGCGGAAAAAGTTGAAGTATTACTAGATTTATTATTTGATGAAGAAGAACAAAAAAATTATTATAGAGATAGATGGAAATCTGTAAGAGATAATACTTTTTTTGAAAAAGTAAAATCAAATATACCTACATTTATTAGAGGAAACTATAAAAAACGAGATGGATTTGAAGAAATGCTAGTATCTGCAAAAAATGATAGAAATCATAGAATAGGTAAGTTAGAGGAAGCAACTGAGCGAATAAAACAATTTGTAAATAAAAATCAAACAAATGGAAGGATTGAAGACTATGAACACACAAGGCTATAAAGAAGCTATGGCAGAAGTTTTAGAAGTATTGAAATTAGTACAAGATGAAGATATAAAAAAAATACCTAAAAGTTTTTTAGATTTACTAGAAGAGAATGCTTCTAAAACATATAAAGTTAATATTGATTATGATAAATCAATTAAAAACCAAGATTTAAAAGCTGAAACTATTGCTATTTTAGATTTGATTTGTTTAAATTATTGGTGTGATACAGAAGAAAAAAAAGAAGAATTTTTAAAAACCTTAACTAAAAACGAAAAAAGTTATCAAAAGGAAATACAAGAAAAATTTGATATAGATAAAATATTAAAAAATAGAAAGCAGAGGAGATGATGAAATCTTCTTTTTTTTAATAGAATAAAAAGTAAAATATTATACTAAATCTTGAAATTAAACGCACTTTATAGTAAAATATACAAAAAGTAAGGAGAAATGCAATGGGATTTTTTGAAAAATTAAAATCAGGAATGGGGAAAACAAAAAGTTCATTTGATGAAAAAATATCAAATGTATTTAAAAGTTTTAAAAAAGTTGATGAAGATTTTTTAGACGAATTAGAAGAAATTTTAATAATGTCAGATATAGGAATGGATACATCAGTACAAATTATAGATAACTTAAGGACTAGAATAAAAAAAGAAAAATTACAAGATGAAGAAGACGTGAAAAATGCATTAAGAGAAGAAATGAAAGAAATTCTAGATATTGCAGATGTTAGTTTGCATTTAAATACAAAACCATCTGTAATTTTAGTAGTTGGTGTTAATGGAGTAGGTAAAACAACATCAATTGGGAAAATAGCTAATAGATTAGTAGAAAACGGTAAAAAAGTAGTTGTTGCAGCAGCAGATACATTTAGAGCAGCAGCAGTAGAACAGTTAGAAATATGGGCTGAGCGTTCAGGTTCAGATATAGTAAAAAAAGAAGAAGGAGTTGATCCAGCTTCTGTTGTTTATGATGCAATGAAAATTACAAAAGAAAATGGTGCAGATGTTTTAATTGTAGATACAGCAGGAAGATTACACAATAAAAAATATTTAATGGATGAGTTAAACAAAATTCAGAAAGTTATAAATAAAGAAATGCCAGATGCAGATAAAGAAGTATTACTTGTAATTGATGGTGCAACAGGGCAAAATGCAATTTCTCAAGTAAAAGCTTTTAAACAAGAAACAGATATAACAGGACTAGTAATAACAAAATTAGATGGAACAGCAAAAGGCGGAGTTGCAATTGGAATTGTGAATGACAATAAAATTCCTATAAAGTTTATAGGAGTTGGAGAACAAATAGATGATATGCAAATATTTAATTCTGATGATTTTGTTAAGGCTATTATTTAATTACGCACATAAGGAGGAAAAAAAGTGGAAAACAATATTGAAAAAAATAAAAATGTAAAAACTAAACATGGCAAAAACAGAATAATTTTAGTAATGCTATTTTTACTTATATTTGGTGGAATTAGTTATGTAACATTAAGAGGAACTTATTTAGAATATTTAGAATTAGGAGAAAAGTATATATCAATATTTTACACAAATATAAAATATAAATACTCAATTATGATAATAAACTTTCTTCTTTTATATTTGATAATTTATTATACGAATAAAGGAATAAAAAAAGGATTAAATCCTTTTTTTGAAAAAGAAGAAAAAAAGATGCCTAAACTACCAAATAAATCATTAGCATTAATAATATCAGCTATTTCTAGTTTTGTTGTTTCATCTGTATTTACACAAAAAATAATGTTAATCTTAAGTGGTGCTTCATTTGGAAGTCAAGATCCAATATTTGGTTTAGATATAAGTTATTATGTATTTCAAAAACCATTTATAGAACTAATTTTATTCTATTTTGTAATTATATATGTTGGCCTATCTATTTATATGGCTTTATATTATGTAATAATATTTAATCGTTATTTTGATGGCATTGATGGAAAAATGCTAAAAGAAAGTCTTTTTATGAAAAAAATAACAAGAAATGCATTATTAATTATAATTGGAATAGCATTACTAACTATAATAAATACACAAAATACAATGTTTGGTAAAATATTAACAGTAAATGACGAACTTGATATTGTTGGAGCAGGAATGACAGAAGCTACAGTTAAGTTATGGGGTTACATATTATTTGCATTTATAATTGTCATTTTTGCATATAGAGCTTTAAAGTTTTTTAGAACAGAAAAAAATACAGGAAAAGTATTAAAAAATTTAGCTGTTATACCTGGTTTTTTAGTCGTATTGTTTATTTTAATGGTTGTGTTTGATTTAGCTTATGTAAATTCAAATGAATTAGATAAAGAAAAAGATTATATTGCAGAAAATATAAATAACACCAAAAATGCTTATAAAATAGATATAGAAGAGACAAATTTAAAAAATTCAGGAACAATTACGCAGCAAGAATTAGAAAGAAATGATAATGTTATTAATAATATACCTATAATTAGTAAAGATGCAGTAAAAAGAGAATTAGAAGATAATCAAACATTAACAGGATATTTTAATTATCCAAGTATTAATATAGCAAAATATAATATTGATGGAGAAGAACAATTAGTATATGTTGCACCAAGAGAAATAAAAAATTCAGGAAGAACATATAATAACAAAACATATGAATATACACACGGGATGGGAGAAATAATAGCATCTGCAACGAAAAGTACAGAAACAGGAAATATAGAATATGTTCAAAAAGATGTAACTGGAAAAAATGAAAAAATTAAAATATCAGAACCTAGAATTTATTTTGGGTTACAAACAAGAGAAACAATTGCAACAAATACAAGGAACATACAAGAATACGACTATTCAGATGAAAATGGAGTGGAATATACCTCAATTTATTCTGGAGAAGCAGGACTTAATCTTGGTTTTTTTGATAAGTTAATCTTAGGTATAACTAAAGGAGATGTTAATCTAGCATTTTCAGGAGAGGTAACTAAAGAAAGTAAAATATTAATAAACAGACAAATAGTAACAAGAGCTAAAAAAGCATTACCATATTTAATATATGACGAAAAACCATATTCAGTAATAACAAATGAAGGTAAAATTGTTTGGGTATTAGATGCATATACTGTATCTTCAAATTATCCATATTCACAATATACAGCAATACAACATGATGGAATTAAAGAAAAAATAAATTATATAAGAAATTCTGTTAAAGTAATAATAGATAGTTATGATGGAACAATGAAATTTTACATAACAGATAGAACAGACCCAATAGCAATGGCTTATAGAAATATATATAATGAATTATTTGAAAATCTAGATGAACAAATACCAGAAGATATATCAAGTCATTTTATATATCCACAATTTTTATATAATGTACAAGCAGAAATTTTAAAAGTATATCATAATGTAAAAACAGATGTATTATATAGAGGAGATGACCTATGGGATATTGCAAAATATAATAATACTAAATCAACAAAAATGGCTGGAACATATATGAAACCTTATTATACTATGTTGAAAGCCCAAGGAGAAGAAAAACTTGGTTTAGTTCAAATTTATACTCCAAATGAAAAACAAAATATAATTTCATTTTTAGTTGGAAGCAATAAAAATGGTACAAACGAATTAAAATTATATAAATTTTCAGCAGATAGCAATATTGTTGGACCAATGCAATTAAATAAACAGATTGAAGAAGATGAGCAAATTTCAAGCGAATTAGAAGCACTAAATGTTACAGGAACAAAAATAACAAAACAAATGATAATAGTTCCAATTGATAACACGTTATTATATGTAGAACCTATATATCAAACAATGCTAAATGAATCAGAAGTATCATTATTAAAAAAGGTTATAGTTGCATCTGGAAGTAAAGTAGCAATAGGAGATGATTTGGGTAAAGCATTAGAAAATTTGTTATCTCAATATGCAGTTAATATAGAAGTTGAAAATACAGATGATGTTGATGGATTAATAGATGCAATTGTAAAAACAAATAAAAACCTTATAGAATCAAATGGAAATAACGATTGGGAAATGATGGGGAAAGATATAAAAAAATTACAAGAATTAATTAGTTCATTAGAAAAAGTTAAAACAGAGGAAGATAAGAAAAAAGAAGAAATAGAAAAAGAAACAAATAATTTAAATACGACTGATGTAAATAAAAATGATACTGAAAATACAGAGATAAACGCTAATATAGTAAATGTTTTAGAATAAAATAATTGTGTAAAATTAGTTATTGACACTTAAATAGTTTTTTTATATAATGAGATTGAAATAAAAATAGAAAGGAAGTTATGCTTATGAAAAAGTATGTATGTGAATGCATAGGCACAGCAGTATTAGTATTGTTTGGTTGCGGAGTTGCAACAATCACAGGAGGAGATTTAATAACAACATCATTGGCATTTGGATTATCAATAGTAGCTATGGCATATGTTATTGGAAATGTTTCAGGATGTCATATAAATCCTGCAGTATCACTAGCAATGTTTATTAACAAAAAATTAACATTAAAAGAATTTGCATTTTATGTAATAGCACAAATTGTCGGAGCGTTTATAGGAGCAGGATTATTATATTTCTTTGTTTTTAGTTCAGGAATAAAAGAAATAACATCATTAGGAGCAAATGGATTTGGAGAAGCATCAGCATTAGGAATAAATTTATTAGGAGCAATTATTGTTGAAGTAATATTAACATTTGTGTTTATTTATACAATATTAGGAGTAACATCAGATGAAAAGAAATCATCAATTGCTGGAATTGTAATTGGTTTAACATTAGCATTTGTACATCTTCTTGGTATTGCATTTACTGGAACTTCAGTTAATCCAGCAAGAAGTTTAGCACCAGCAGTTATATTAGGTGGAAATGCACTTAAACAAGTATGGGTATTTATAGT
>CAZBMU010000050.1:0-9778 GCA_964493175.1 uncultured Clostridium sp. | reverse complement strand
CTGTAGGAAAATAATTTTTAAGGAGGGAATATAAATGTTAAAAGTTGTAATAACAGCAGGAGCTGAAAATTCATTAGAGGTAGCATATTTAAAGAGTTTTTTTGAGCTTTTTGGTATTTTTGTATGTGAGCGGATATATGATTATGATGATTATGACTATAATAACGAGAATATTGACTATTTCTATATTACAATAATGAGTGATTCATTATTAAATGAATTAAAAAAAATGGCTCAAACAAATACTGGAAGTTACTATGAATTATATGGTTCAGTTCAAAAAAATGCAGATTTAATACTAGATTTGAAATTGTTTCCTAAGACTTTTTCAAATAAAGAAGAAGTTTATATATTCTGGAAAATAATAATAACCAAAATCTGTGAAACATTTAAAAATGGAAAGTACAAGCGGTTATCTTTTGACTTAAAAGAGATGATTGATATATTTTTGGACTTAAATCCACTAAGAAATATCTATTTATTGGAAGAAATTATTATTTATAATATGGAATATAAAGTTTCTACAACAAAACTCTTAGAAGAAAAATTGCCAAAATACAAAGATTCATCATCTCCATATATTTCATATGCATATGTAAAAATGCAGTATGAATATTATAAGTTTACAAACAGCATGAAATTTCATTATATTGAGTTGTCTGATACTGAAGTAATTAATTATCATTCATTTTTAGTAGAAAAAGGGGTAAATGAGGCATCAATTGCATATATTATGGGACTATTATGTTTTGAAACATTCCATGTAAATATGCTTATAGATGAATTTTTTAAAGCATTATTAAAATTTGACGAATCTAATGATGATATACTATACTGGCATGACAGATTCTATAGATTTCGTATGGGTATACCTATTAGTAAATCAAATCAAAAAATATCTGAATCAATTCATCCAAAGAGCATATATTTTAAACTTTTTTATATTTTAGGAATGAATTATGATGAGCAAAATAAATATAATGATGCTAGGAAAAATTTTGAGAAAACTCTCCAAATTATTAGGAGAAAAATAATCTATAACAGTTGGAGTACAATTGAAATAGAGTATCATTGTATAGCATGTTGGAAAATGATGAGTTTGAATAGATATTATGATAACTCCGAAGTAGTAAACGTTTTTCATAATTTAATTACTGATGTACAAGAAAGAATAAAAAGCAATATATTATTTAAACGACTTTCTAATTTTCTTGAAGATGATAATCAATTATATAATGACATGATTGTAAGTGCTGAGAAGACAATAGAAAAGGAAATTCAAAACGCAAAACGCTTTAAATGTTAATTTTTCATTTTATTCCACTAACTAAGGCTAGCTATAATAAGCTAGCCTTTTATATTAAGCATTAACGCTAAAATGTAAAGTTGCAAAAATTAGATTTTTTTGCATAATTATAAAAAGTGTGCTATAATGCGGATATTCTAGTGAATTCTAGACTTGTTTTAATAATCTCCTTATAGGAGTTAGCATATATAACACGTAGGCATCAAATTATTATTTTAAGGAGGAATTTATATGAAAATTTTAATTGATGTAAATGAAATTTGCGTGAAAGAACGGAAAAAAATAGCGCAAAAAACAACAGACATTGATGTATTAAAGGTTTTAGCAGATGATAAATCTATTGATGTAAGAATTGCAGTTGCAATAAATATTAATACACCAAAAGATATCCGTCAAAAACTTGTAGAGGATGAAGATTTTGTGGTAAGACTCAATATAGCAAGAGATATTAATGCAACTGAAGAAACACTCAAGAAGTTATCAGAAGATGAAAATCGGGAGGTAAGAAGTGCAGTTGCAGGAAATGCTAATACACCAAAAGACATCCTTCAGAAACTTGCAAAGGATGCTCACCCTGGTGTAAGGCGTGATGTAGCAAAAAATATCAATGTTACGAACGATATTCTTCAAATACTTGCGGAAGATGAGGAATGGATGGTAAGGTTCGAAGTAGCAAATAATAATAACACAAGCAAAGAAATCTTAGAGAAGCTAGAAAAAGATAAAGACGTTCATGTGAGATTGGCAGCAGACGAGAGAACCTTCAAGAATTATCCTCAATTCGATTAGATTAGAAAAGTTTTTCATTTTTATAAGAATTTACATTTAAATTTTCTAACTCATCTGTTAATAACAGGTGAGTTTTTTTATAAAAGAATATGTTTACGTAAAGTTGCATAATTTAGAAATATGTGGTATAATTCCGTAAATCGTAGCTATGCGATATAAATAGCAATGTAACTGTTGTCCTTGTATTACAAATGTAAAGGGAGGAATAATTATGGGTTATGGAATAAGCGGAGAATGGCATGAAAAGGATGATATCATGAAGTATTACACCGCAATTACAAAACTGGAAAGATACCTTGACAAAATAAACATGAAAGAGAAAGTAAGAGATCTCTCTGTTTATACAGCATGGGACGAAGGATGCAAACCAGGCAAAGAAGGCGATGAAGTAACCGCAGTAGCAATACTTGATGACAATTCTTTTGCATTATTTACAGAAACATGGCCAAGAATAAGTGAAGTAATAGAAGATGCATTTACTAATATTACAAAACAAGCAGTGCTTGAATTTGATTCTCACAACTTAAAGGCTTATGTTTTTTCGAAAAAGGATTATAAAGCCTTATCAAAATATGCGAAGCAAGTTGCAAATGTTGATATCATATTCTGAATCGCAGCTATGCGATATAAATAGCGTTGTAACTGTAGTCCTTATAAAATAATTTTTATACCTATGGAAAATCACCGTTTACATTTTGTGACGGTGATTTTTTTGCATAATTATAAAAAGTGTGGTATAATACGGGTATTCTAGTGAATTCTAGACTTAATATTATCACTCCTATTTTTACATAGGTTAATATATAGCAACTGTAGGAAAAAATTTTTTAAGGAGGTATCTATATGAAAAATTTAATTGATGTTAATGTTGATTTGCCTAAGGAGCGGATTGAAATAGAAAAAAACACTCCTGTATATGATGCATTTAAAACTTTGGTAGAAGATGAAAACTGGCCAGAAAGGATAAAAGTTGCCGAAAATATCAATACACCAGTGGAGTTTCTTAAAAAGTTAGTTGAAGACGAAGAATTTCTTGTAAGACTTGCTGTTGCAAATAATAAAAATGCAACAGAAAAAATTCTTAAGAAGCTAGCAAGAGATGAAAATTGGCAGGTAAGAAAAGCCGTTACAGATAATATCAATACATCCGAGGATGTTCTTATAGAACTTGCCGGAGATGAAAATTGGTGGGTAAGGGAACAGGTTGCAAACAGGATTAAAAGAAGAGAGATCCTAAGGAAACTATCAGAGGACGAGTCTTTTAATGTGAAAAAAGCTGTTGCAGATAATTTAAATACACCTAAAGATGTTCTTGAAAAACTTGCTTTGGATGAATATTACTTTGTAAGAGAAGGTGTTGCATACAATCCAAATACGCCCAAAAAAGATCTTGAAAGGCTAGTTTTAGATGAAAGTTGCGGAGTAAGAAGATGTGTTGCAGAAAATATAAATTCATCAGGAGAAATTCTTAATAAATTGTCTGAAGATGAAGATGAATTGGTAAGAGTATCTGTTGCACGCAATACTAATACGTTTAAGGCTGATCTCGAAAAGTTAGCTGGAGATGAAGTAGTGCAAGTAAGAGAAGCTGTTGCAGAAAATAACAATGCAACAGAAGAAATTCTTAGTAAGTTATCTAAAGACGAAGATTATCTTGTAAGAGAAATGGTTGCAACCAATCTAAATACGCCAAAAGAAATTCTTATAAAGCTTGCTAGAGATAAAGTATGGTGGGTGAGAATGTATACTGCGAGAAATGTCAATTTACCAAAAGATATTCTTGTAGAACTTGCATATGATAGAGAATCAACTTCAGTTAGATTCGAAGCCAACTATTATCTTCACAATAACTATGATATCTGGTTAGAGAATAACGAAGATGAATATGATATTCATAGCATAATAACTGATGAAATGTATCCATTTGGCGTTATTTAACAAACAAATCAATTAGGTTAAAAAAGCTCATCTGTTAATAACAGGTGAGCTTTTTGTTTTATTGATTTAAGGATGTTCATTGAAGGTTAAAAGAGAAAGTTCAACATATAACATGTAATCAACAAATAATTATTCAAGGAAGGATACATATAAGAAAGATTCGGTCTTTTATTTAATAACAAGCTTTATTATAATCATTTGTTTACATACAGGGTGTAAATCATTGAAAGAAGTATATATAAACTTTTCAGAATAAGAAAAAAGTTTACGTAAATAAAAGGTAGAATTAAAAAATAAAAATCGAATTATATAAAAATCCTTCAGTTATAATGGAGGATTTTTTAATTTGTAAACTTTAGTACGACCATCAATAGTTTACAAAAAGTAAAAGTAGGTAATAAATGAAAAAGAAGGAATTATTTAAGTAAAGTTGCGAAAAATAGAAAATGGTGCTATAATACGGATATTCTAGTGAATTCTAGACTTAATTTTATACTCCTATTTTTACATAGGTTTAAATATAGCAACTGTAGGAAAATTATTATTTTAAGGAGGTAATATTAATGAAAGGCTTAATTAAAAAGTATGCTTGGGCAGTAGATTTACTAATAAAAGATGAAACTAATACTTTTTATAGTTTTTTTACTGTTATCATTGCAGAATGTATTTATTTATGGAATAGGCACTATTCATCTGCTAAATATTTTACTATAATTTCCATTGCATATATTTTAAATGTCATTATATGTGCTTTATTGGAAGTAAGATATGAAGGTGAAAAACAAGGTGCAATTGCATCCTCAATTTATGGAATAGTTTTTATAGCTCTTATTATAATTGGATGTTTTATTAATATCCCAATAAGTATTGCTCTAGTAGCTATTCCAATAGTTTTTACTTTACTAATTTCTGCGAGAGGATGGTTGTTACAAGAAATAGCTGATTCTCATATAGGTTTAGGTATTTTTCTTAATTGTTTAATTGTTTATTTACCTTGTATTTTATTTGCCTTTTCAGTACTGAAGTATATGGAAATGGATCTTATTTGGAAGATAACAATTATAATGTTGTATGTATTAGTAGCTCCATTAATATGTTATTTTGAAGATGAAACAGCAGCTTTAACCATTTTTGAATTAGCTACTGACCCAAAAGAAACGTATGAAATTCTTAAGCAATGTCCTGAATTAAATGATGATAATTAAGCTATAAAAAAAGAATATTCTTTATTTTTAAAGAATATTCTTTTTTTATACTTTTAATGTGTTGAATATACAGAGGAGAAAATTACTGATCATGCAAAAGGGCGTTCACCTTAACTGTGAGTGCTCTTTTATAGTCGTGATTTGTGCAAAAATAAGCAGAGTAGGGAGAAGGAGTGCATTTTAAGAAATTTGATAATAATTTTAAAAATAATAATTTGTTATAATAATCGAAAAATAAAATTAGAAAAATTAGAATAGAGAAAGTTATGATAAAATTTTTAAAAATTAAAAATGAAATTTAAATAAATAAAATTATGATCAAAATTTTGATTTTAAGATTTGATTCTTGATTTTGTGTTCGCTCCTATTTCAAAAACCGAACATTTGTTGTTTGTGTTTGTTTTGTTTAGGTTAATTTATATTTATAATATTTTATCAATCATATTAGCTTTAAAATTGTTTATAAACGATTTTTATAATTTATTCGACAAATTACATTATTATATTTAAAACTGCATGATATTTGATTTTGACAGTTCAATAATATTATATATATTTACTATATATCTTGTTAATTGATGATCTTCTATAAGCCTTGAAAACACTGATTTTGACGGCTTGCGAGAATTGATTCTAAGCCGTTTTTATATTAAATCCATATAGTTTGTTGCCTTAAATATGCTTAAATAATGGATTTTTGGGACTTTTAAAAAATCGTAAAAAAGTGCCAAAAAAACGACGCACGAGAATCGATTTTAAGCCGTTTTTATTTTAAAGCCATATAGTTTGTTGTCTTAAAATATAGCAAATATATGAGTTTAGTGCATTTTAGAGATTTTTTTAAAAATCTAAAATAAAAGGATAAAAATATTAGATATGAAATTATATTGATAAAATATAAAAATAGCTTAGAAAGGATTTTGAGAGGCTAATAAATGCAAGAGATTATAAGATTATATGATAGTAGTATAATAAGAAATATAAATAAGAATATATTAGTTAAATAGTATAATTAGATAGGTATAATAGCTGTAAAAGTACTGAAAACAGTGGGTTTGACTATATATTAAAAAATCCTACTCCTATTTGCACAAAACTTTGATTTTGTGCAATGTTATATATAAGAAATTGAACCTGTCAATATATGTTCTTCTAGTCTCCCTCTTTGCAATTTCAAAAAAATTTTTAGTTCTGTAGTTTTTGGCATTTTATAAATTTTTAAATTATTTTATAAATTTTTTTATATTCTATCTCTTATCTGATTTATAATTTTCAATTTTAATTATTGTTATTGTTTTTATATTTTTTAAGAAATTTATAAAATTTCTAAATTTGCAATCTTTAGCAAAACTTTTTTAAATTTATAGAAATTTTGTATTTTTACAAAAATAACAAAAAATTTGCAATTTTGAAGATTTTAGTCCCCTACCTCCAAAACTGCAAATTTTGCTATTTTTATATTAATTTTGTTCTTAATACCAAAATATTGTACACATCTTAATAAATTGTAATTTTTTGTTCTAATACTTGTTTACAATACCAAAATTTTCCGAGCAAGTTGGAAGATTTTCTGATGATTATATTTATTTATTTTCTAAATATTTTTTTGCATCTTCTTCTGATATTTCTTTCATTGTTTCATTACAACATTTAATACCACAATTATCACAGGGGCAGTCAATTAACACTTTAACCATTGCTCCACATTTTTCACATCTCACGATTTTTTCCATAATTTAAAACTCCTTTCTTACAAATTTCAGATTTATTATTTATTAAATCTTTTAAACAAACTAATTAGTTCATCTATTGTGTCAAGTTCTCCATTTTCTAAATCTCTTGTTACACAATTATATAGATGATTCTCTAATATGTGATTTGATAAACTTTGTATAGAACTTTCTACTGCTTTTAATTGTATTAAAACATCATTACAATAAGTATCATTGTCTATCATTTTCTTTATTCCATTTATTTGTCCACTAATTCGATTTAATCTATTTGTTATCAATTTCTTTTCATCTATTCCCCTTATTGTTTTTTTATTACAACAATTATTTTCTTTCATTTCTTACCTCCAAAAATATTATATACCCTTATGGGTATTTTGTAAATAAGGGGGTATATAAAGAAAAGACCGATAATTTCAACTAATTATCAGTCTATTTGTTCTAATACTTGTTTACAACACCAAAATCTTGTGCACATTTTAATGTTATATATTTTTCTTAATCAAACCATCTTTATTGCAATAAACATATATAATACCTTTTCCTCTTTTCAAAAATCTAGCTTCAGCTTTTTGTTCTGGATATAACTTTACAATTTCACATCTATCATTTGTTATATAAGCAATAAATGATAGATAATGTTCTCTTGTCATATCATGTTCAACCCAAATGTAATATTCATTTTCTATTGTTTTGCAATTTATAATATGATGTTCATTTTCCAATTCTGCATCTAAAGTAGGTAAATTAATACCACAGCAAGAATTAATATTTTCTCCCATTATATGAATTATATTCCCACAAATAGGACATACAGAAAACTTTGATTTTAGCATATTGCTTGATTTGTTTTGATTTATTATATATTCGCCTTTCATTAGCTCGATTATGGACACTTTTAATGCTTTTGATAATGGTTCAATTAAAGTAATATCTGGCAATCCTTTTCCTGTCTCCCATTTACTTATTGCTTTATCACTAACCCCAATAATATCTGCTAACTCAAGTTGTGTTAACTGTTCCTTTTCTCTTAATTCTTTTATAATTTTCCCTGTTATATAATTATTCATTTTTCTTACCTCCAGTTAAAATTATAATTGGAATTGTTAAGACTTACAACCTACTTATCGTAGAGTCAATTTATATCTATCTTTTTTGTTCTAATATAATGACCTTCTTGTATTGCTGAAAAAATTGCTACTATACAAATAATGATTTCAAATATTATTGAATTAGTATTTATTATTATCAAAGGTGCTATAAATAATAAGAATCCTGTAATTTTATTAGCAACAGTATGTGGTAATACTAATTTTTTATAGTAAATATAAGAGCATATTACATTAATCATCTTTATTAAAGCAATAATAACAGCCCATATAATTATTCCGTCAGATAAATGTAAAACTGGTAATATTTTTATTATTGCTACAATAATAAATATTATATCTGCAATACTATCTAATCTAGCTCCTATTTTACTGGTACTTTTAGTCCTTCTTGCAATATAACCATCTAACATATCTGATATACCACAATAAATATATAATATATAAAATGGAAAAGAAAATGTTTCTATAATAGCTAATATTATTGACATGATGGCTCTGCTAATAGATACATAATTTGCTATATTTTTCATTATATCCTGCTTTCTATTTTATGTATTAAAACATATTTTTCTTTTATTGATATTTTAGTAACTTCATATCCATATTCTAATATTTCTTTTTTGTAAGTTAAAAACGAATGATCTATATCAAATCCTAAAATATTTTTTATTTCTTCATAAGAAATTTTATATTCTGCTTTTTCATTGACTTTAATGTATTTCCATAATGGCTCATATTTACTCATATACATACCCCATAAATTGTAATTTTATAATTAATATTTGCTAATTTTGCTTGTTTACACAAATCTTTCGTTTGAATCTTATATTGTTTTCCATCTTTTATAGTTTAAGTTCCACATTGTCTAAATTCAAAATTTACATTTTTTCTTATACATTGTTCTCTAATATCTAATGCCCAGTCATAATTAAATACTCTAGCATTTATATCTGATTCTCCACCAACTACAACAAGTTCAATATCATCAAGATATTTTTCTATATCTATCTTTTCTAATAGAGGTTGTGCCGTTATACATTTATGTTTTATTGGTAAATTTTTAAAAATTGATAATTTATAATCTGCATTTTTTTGATTTTCAACAGTACAACTTACAACTACATTATCATATCCATCTTCCCAATCATCTGGAATACATTTCATAAATCTATCAATTCTTTTTGTTAGAAACAAAAAAGTACAGTCCTGCCTTTCTTTAATCATTTCCCAACAGTCTTTTCTCCACTCATCTGCTTCTTCTATTAAAAAATCCGTAGAAAAACATAAATAGACAATTCCAGATTTCATCTTATAATTTTCATTTTTTAATTTTTCTATTGGTTTTTCAAAGTCTTTTGTTTACAATATTACTTGTATCAACATTTCTTTTAAAATCACCTTTATGAATGTAGCAATGCAGACAACCATCACTGCATTTTTTACAACCTCTCCAAGGATTCCACATTGCCATATAATTTCACTCCTATATTTTATCTAACTTGTTAACAAGATTACTTATATTGTTAACTTCTCAATGAATTGTAATTTATTATTTTGTTCATCATTTAATAAACGACTTGATTTCTTGCTCTAACAAACGAAATACATTTGCGACTAAATATCCATCCGCAATTGCATGATTCAAACGAACAGATACAGGCATAACAAGTCTACCATTTTCTTCTCTATATTTTCCCC
>CAZBMU010000049.1:0-9815 GCA_964493175.1 uncultured Clostridium sp. | reverse complement strand
TCAGCTATTTTAACAAATCCTAAAGCATTATTATTTTCAAAAGAGAAAGAGTTAATAGCAATACCAGTAAATAATTATAGTGAAGATTTTGAAATAGACTCATCTGAAAATTATTCATCATTAATAAACTCATATACAAATTATAATAAAGAATATATTTCAGAAGGATATTTAGTATATAAAATAAACTTAGAAGATGGATTTAAACTAAAAGGCACAATAACACATGAAAAGAAAAATAATAAAACAAAGGACTATTACTATTATGGAATATCAAAAATGTTAAGAGGATTATATATTGATGATAATTTATATACAGTTTCTGAAAAAGCTGTAAAAGTAAATAATATAGATACACTAGAATTACTTGATGAAATGAAAATAGAGGAGGAATAAGATATGGAAGAAAAAAACAAATCTGCAATGAGTGTAGCATCTCTTGTTTTAGGAATAATTTCAATAGTAACTGCATTATTTTGGTATATTACATTACCAACAGGAATTTTAGCAATTGTATTTGGAGTAAAAACAATAAGAAAATTTGGAAGTAAGCTTGGAAAAGCTGGAATGATAACAGGAATAGTTGGACTATCTTTATTTGCATTCATATATGTTGGAATGATATTTTTAATTATTTTATCAAATATGTAAAAAAAAATTGCCAATGAGGTCGGACCTTTTTGGCATTTTTTATTTGTTGTGTTATAATATACAGGAAAGTAGGTGAGTAATATGACAATTAGAGAAACAATTAGAAAAGGAATGATAAAACTAAAAAATGCAAATATAACAGAACCAAATCTAAAAGCAAGATTAATAATGCAATATGTACTAAACAAGCCAAGAGAATATATCATAGTAAATGACAATAAAATTGTAACTCTAAGGGATGAAGTAAACTATTTTAAAGCAATTAAAAGACTAGAGAATGGAGAACCACTTCAACATATTACAAAAAGCCAAGAATTTATGAAAATGAATTTTTATGTAAATGAATCAGTTCTAATACCAAGACCAGATACTGAAACATTAGTAGAAGAGGTCATAAAAATAGCAAAAAGAATAAACGCAAAAAAAATATTAGACTTATGTACAGGAAGTGGTGCAATTGCAGTATCACTTGCAAAATATATAAAAAACAGCCAAATAACAGCAGCTGATATTAGTGAAAAAGCATTAGAAGTAGCAAAAATAAATGCAAAAAATAATATGGTAGATGAACAAATCAGATTTGTAAAATCAGACTTATTTAAACAATTGGCAAAAGAAAAATATGATATAATTGTTTCAAATCCACCTTATATAAAAAAAGAAATAATAAAAACACTGGATAGAGATGTACAAAAGGAACCTAAGATAGCATTAGATGGTGGATATGATGGATTAGATTTTTATAGAGAAATATTAAATAATGCGCAAGACTATTTAAAATTTAATGGATATTTGTGTTTAGAAATTGGTTATGACCAAAAAAAACAAGTAATAGAGTTAGCAGAAAAACAAAATAAATACAAAGATATTTATTGCAAAAAAGACTTATACGAAAATGATAGAGTAATAGCAATGTCCATTTAGTGACAGATGTATAAAAAGAGGGAGGAAAGTGTATGTCTTTTTCATCTGATATAAAACAAGAGTTAAATAAAACAAGTAATTTAACAAATAAAGAGATTGTAAAATATGAATTAATTGGATATTTAATTTCTGGAAATATAGATGTAGAAAAAAATAATATTAAATTTTCGACAGAAAGTGATTATAATATTAATAGATTTTCAAAACTACTAACAAATTTAAATATAAATCATAACATAGATATAATTGGAAAAATTTTTGTTATAAACTTAAAAAGAAAAGACATAGATAAAGTAGTTTCTATAATAAATGATAATATACTTTTGGATGAAAATATTAACAAACAAGATGAAGAATATATAAAAGCAATAATTAGAGGTTTATTTATGGGTTCTGGTTCAATCAATAATCCGGAAAATAAATACCATTTATCAATTGTGCTTAATAATGAAGATAATTTGAATTTTATAATAGAAATATTAAAAAAGTCAGATATTAATTGTAAAAAAATTAGAAGCTCAGGAAAAGATTCATTATACATAAAAGAAGGAGAAGAAATATCTAAATTTTTAGCTTTAATAGGAGCGAATAAAGCAGTTATGAAATTTGAAGACATTAGAATTCAAAAAGAAATGCGTGGAAAAATTAATAGACTTGTAAATTGTGAAACTGCAAATTTAAACAAAACAATGAATGCATCTGTTGAACAGATTGCAGCAATAAAAAAGTTACAAAAATCAGGTAAATTTAATAAATTAAATGATAATTTAAAAGAAATAGCATTATTAAGATTAGAAAATCCAGATATGTCACTTGTAGAGCTTGGAAAATTATTAAAAGAACCAATTCGGAAAATCTGGAGTAAATTATAGATTAAAAAAAATAATTGAAATGTCAAATTAATGAAGGAAAATGGAGATAAAACAAAAAAATGAATAAAATAAGAGAACTTGGAATATATATTCACATTCCTTTTTGCAAAAAAAAATGCAATTATTGTGATTTTGTTTCATATAGTGATAAATGTAATGAAATAGATAAATACATAAAATGCTTAATAAAAGAAATAAATAATTTTGATTTTTCAAATTATAAAGTCACAACAATTTATATAGGTGGTGGAACACCTTCTTTTATTGAGAGCAAATTTATAAAACAAATTATGAATATAATTTTTAAAAAAATACAAAAGAATAATAATATAGAAATAACCTTGGAAGCTAATCCAGGAACTGTAACAAAGCAAAAAATACAAGATTATAAAGAAGCGGGAATAAACAGATTAAGCATTGGACTTCAATCTACACAAGAAAACTTACTAAAAGAAATAGGTAGAATACATACATTTAACGATTTTTTAGAAGTATACAAAAATGCTGAAGAATCTGGGTTTAAAAATATAAATGTAGATTTAATGTTAGGACTTCCAAATCAAACAATAGAAGATTTAAAAGATAGTTTAAAAAAAATAGTTAATTTAAATCCTAATCACATTAGTATATATTCTTTAATTGTGGAAGAAAATACACATATTTCAAATTTAATAGAAAAAGGAGATTTGCAATTACCAGACGAAGAACTTGAAAGAAACATGTATTGGTATGTAAAAAACTTTTTAGAATTAAATGGATTTAATCATTATGAAATATCAAATTTTGCAAAAAAAGGCAAAGAATCAAAACATAATATAAATTGCTGGGAACAAAAAGAGTATATTGGTTTTGGATTGGCAGCACATTCATATATAGAAGATACACGTTTTTGTAATATATCAAATTTAGAAAAATATATTGAAAATATAGAAAATAATGACTTTGATTCTAATAAAATAATTGAAGAAACACAAACTGTAGAAGATAAGAAAAAAGAATATATGATGTTAGGATTTAGAAAAATAGAAGGAATAAGTATATCAAAATTTAAAGAAAAATTTGTAGATAACCCAATTTATTTATATAAGGAAAAGCTTAATAAATTAGTAAAAGAAGGGTTAATAGAAATTAATTTAGATAATATAAAACTTACAAGCAAGGGTTTAGATTTAGCGAATTTAGTATTTGAAGAATTTATTTAAATAGGATGGAGTGAATTTATATGATAGATTTAAATAAAGCAAAAGAAGAATTTATCAGGTATACAAATCAATATGATGTAAAAGATTTTAATATACAAAGAAAAATAAGCCATAGTATTAGAGTTATGGAACTATGTAAAAGTTTAGCAACAAAACTAAATTTAGAAAATGATAAAATAGAACTACTAGAATTAATAGGGTTGTTGCATGATATAGGTAGATTTGAACAATGGAGATTATATAATAGTTATAGTGATTTAAAAACAAAAACAGATCATGCTCTTATTGGAATAGAAGTATTAGAAAAAGATAATTATATTAGAAGATATATTGAAACAGATAAATATGATGTCTTGATAAAAAAAGCAATATTTAATCATAATAAATATAAAATTGAAAATAACATAACAGATGAAGAAAAGGTATTTTGCAATATTCTTAGAGATTGTGATAAAACAGATATTATGTATCAAGCAACAAGTATATATTGGAAAGATGAAACAAATATAAAAAAAGAAAAAATATCTGATAAAGTATATGAAGAAATTATGAAAGAAAAAAGTATTGAAAATATATATAAACAAAATCAAATCGACTATTTATTAGGAGTTTTATCATTCGTATTTGATATGGAATATATAGAGCAGAAAGAGGTTATTAAAGAAAATGATTATATAAATAAAATTTTTAATAGATTTAATTTTGAAGATGAACAAACTAAAAAAAGAATAGAAAATATAAAAAAATTAATAAATCAATATCTAATAAAAGAGCTTGAATAAAAAGGAATACTATTATTTAAGCTCTTTTTATATCTCTCTACAAAAAAAGAAAAAATGTTCGCAAAAAGTATTGACATTTTTATAAAAAAATTATAAAATGAATGCGAACAAATTTTTAGAAAAGATTAAAGTTTCTTAAATATATTGAAATAATATAAATTATATAGTAAAATATTACAAATAAATCAAAGAAAGAGTGATATTATGAAAAATGATGAAAACGTTAATTTTATAGAAATAGCTAAACAAAAAGGAAAAATTAAAGACTTAAAAGAAGCTTTTATAGAGTATCCAGTTGAAGAAGAATGGCATAAGGGCAATATTGAGAATTTATTAAGTCTAGCAGAAGAAAGTGAAGAATATAAAAAAAGTTTTTATGAACAACTAAAAGAGGAGGAGTAAAAATGATTTCAACGCTACACATAAAAAACATTGGAATAATAGAAGATTTAAGCATAGATTTAAACAAAGGCTTAAATGTATTAACAGGAGAAACAGGAGCAGGGAAAACATTAATAATAGATTCATTGCAAATAATATCAGGTGGCAGATTTTCAAAAGAGATGATACGAAAAGGAGAAACAAACTCATTTGTTGAAATATGCTTATATGAACCTGAATCAGAATATGCTGAAGATGGAAATATAATTATTTCAAGAGAAATAAATGCAAATGGAAAAAATATGTGTAAAATAAATGGTAGAATGGTTACAGTTGCAGAACTAAAAAAATTCATGACTAAATTTATTGAAATACATGGACAAAATGAAAATCAAAATCTATTAGATAACAAACAACATTTGAACTATCTAGATGGTTTTGTAGGAGAAAAAATAACAAACTTTAAAAATCAATATGAAGTTTTTTATGAAGAATACAATAAAATAATTCAAGACCTAAAAGATAACCTAGGAGATGAAAAAGAAAAGCAAAGAAAACTAGATTTATTAAATTATCAAATAAATGAAATTAAAGAAGCAAATTTAAAAAAGAATGAAGATGAAGAATTAGAAGAAAAAAGAAAAGTAATAATAAATTCAGAAAAAATAAATGAAAATTTAAGTCAAGCAAGTAATCTAATAGAAGAAAGTGGAATAGAAAGTATAAGCTTAGCAATTAGAGCTTTAGAAAGAATAGAAAAAATAGACGAAAAATATGAAAAAATGAATTCAAATTTAAAGGGATTATATTATGAATTACAAGAAATTTCAAGAGATATAGTAAGCTACAAAAATGATACATATTTTGATGAAGAAGAAAGAAATTATATAGAAGAAAGATTAAACTTAATAAACAATTTAAAAAGAAAATATGGAAATACAATTGAGGAAATATTAAATTACAAAGATGAAATTATAAAAGAAGTACAATATATAGAAAATTTAGAAGAATATAATACTAAATTAAGGAAAAGAAAACAAGAAATAGAAAAGGAAATGAATGCATTAGCAGAAAAGATCCACAAACATAGAGAAATATGTGCAAAAGACTTAATAAAAAATATAAATAATGAAATTGAAGAACTTGAGATGAAAAATGCTAAAATCAACATAAAAATAAATTATATAGATGAATTTTTAAAAACAGGAAAAGATATAGTAACATTTTATATTGCAACAAATGTTGGAGAAGATGAAAAAGAACTATCTAAAATTGCTTCAGGAGGAGAAATGTCTAGAATAATGCTTGCAATAAAAAAGGTTTTAGCAGAATCAGATAAAATGTCAGTATTAGTATTTGACGAAATAGATACAGGAATTAGTGGAAAAGCTGCAAATAGTGTAGCTAAAAAATTAAAACATATATCAAATAAACATCAAGTATTATGTATTTCACATTTACCTAATATTGCAGCAATAGCAGATTATAACTATTTTATTAGTAAAAATATTAATAATGAAAGAACAAAAACACAAATTAAGTTACTAGAAGAAGATGAAGTAATAAATGAAATAGCTAGAATTTCATCAGGAGAAATAAATGAAGTAACTTTAAAATATGCAACAGAATTAAGAAATAAAAAAGCTTCATAAAAAGGTCGTATGTAGAGACCTTTTTTGTATAAACTACTAAATTTTGGATAAATTATAAGTATACAATTTCTTTAAGGAGGAGAAATATCTTATGATTAATAATTCAAAAATTGAAAGTGTAAAAGCAATTCAAATATTAGACTCTAGAGGAAATCCAACTTTGCAAGTAGAAGTTACAACAGAAGAAGGTTTTGTTGGAATAGCATCAGTACCTTCAGGAGCATCTACAGGAAGTTTTGAAGCTGTTGAATTAAGAGATGGAGATAAAAATAAATATTTTGGTAAAAGTGTAGAAAAAGCTGTAGAAAATGTAAACAAAAAAATATCAAAGAAGATAATTGGAATGAATGTTTTTGAACAAAGAAAAATAGATGAAGAGATGATAAAATTAGATGATACACCTAATAAATCAAATTTAGGAGCAAATAGTATATTAGGAGTATCTTTAGCAGTTGCAAAAGCTGCATCAAATTCCTTAGGATTAGAAATGTATAGGTATATTGGTGGAATAAATGGAAAAGTTTTGCCAGTTCCTATGATGAATATATTAAATGGAGGAAAACATTCAGATAATAATTTAAGTATACAAGAATTTATGATAATGCCTGTTGGAGATATAACATTTTCTGAAAGGTTACGTAGGGGTGTAGAAGTATATCATACTTTAAAAAAAGTTTTGAAAGAAAAAGGTTATAATGTTGGAGTAGGTGATGAAGGTGGATTTGCACCAAATTTAAAAAGTGAAGAAGAGGCATTAAATTTAATTATAGAATCAATAAAAAAAGCCGGGTATGAGCCAGGAAAAGACATAATGTTAGCACTAGATATTGCAAGTACAGAAATGTTTGAAGAAGCAAAAAAAATAAATAAACAAGGATATTATTTTTGGAAAACTAAAATATATAAAACAAAAGAAGAAATGGTTGAATATATTATAGAATTATGTAATAAGTATCCTATTTGCTCAGTAGAAGATGGATTAGCAGAAGAAGATTGGGAAAGTTGGAAAAAATTAACTGAACAAATAGGAAATAAAGTGCAATTGGTTGGAGATGATTTATTTGTTACAAATAAATCTAGGCTTAGACGTGGAATTGATAAAAAAGTAGCAAATAGTATTTTAATAAAGCCAAATCAAATAGGTACTTTAACAGAAACCTTAGATACAATACAAATAGCAAAAGAAAATGGATATAAAACAATAATTTCACATCGCTCTGGAGAAACTGAAGATACAACTATTGCAGATATTGCTGTAGCTGTAAATGCAGGACAAATAAAAACAGGAGCACCTTGTAGAATTGATAGAGTTGCAAAATATAATAGGCTCCTTTATATAGAAAGGGATTAAGGGACGGACCTTTTTTCCCTCTTTTGGGGGATTTGGGGACATTCCTTGGCAAATCGAGTCCAGGGCTGGAGTCCCTTTTTATATTGTTTTTCATTTCATTACTCGGCTTCCTACATAAAACAAGAATCTCTAAAATTATTTTATGGCACCCTTTCACTTAGTCCTCACAGCAAAGCTGTTCGACGTGAACATTTTCCGTAAAATAATATAAGAGATTCTAATTTTATTTCAGTCACATTCGTAATTACATTCAAAACAATATAAAAAGGGACTCCAGCCCTGGACTTGATTTGCCAAGGAGTGTCCCCCTAATTTCTAATTTTTCTTTTCATCTTTTAAAATTTCTTTTACAGCTCCTAGTGAACTTAATGCACCAGTTGCTTCAAAAGGAATAAATACTTTGTTTGCTTCACCTTTTGCAACTTCTTCTAATGCTTCTAATGATTTTAATTGAACTAATTTTTCATCTGGATTTGCATTTTTCATTGCATCATAAACCATTTGAATTTCTTTAGCTTTAGCTTCAGCAACTTCTTTTATAGCTTGTGCTTCACCAGTTGCTCTTCTGATTTTTGCTTCTTTTTCTGCTTCAGCATCTAATATAGCAGCTTGTTTTCTACCTTCTGCAATGGTAATGGCTGATTGTCTTTGTGCTTCAGATTCTAAGATAATAGCTCTTTTATTTCTTTCTGCATTCATTTCTTTTTCCATTGCATTTCTGATGTCTTCTGGTGGGTTAATATCTTGAATTTCTACACGATAAATTTCACAACCCCATCTATTTGTAGCATCATCTAATGCAGTTCTTAAGCGACTATTAATTTCATCTCTTGAACTAAATGTTTCATCTAAGGTCATTTTACCAATAATATCACGTATTGTTGTAGTTGCTAAATATTCAATACCTTTTTTCAAGCTCTGAATTTCATATACTGCTTTTGCAGGATCTGTTACTCTGTAAAATACAACTGTATCTATTGTGATAGTTACATTATCTTTTGTTATAACTCCTTGAGGTGGTATATCTAAAGTTTGTTGTTTTAAACTTACTACAGAACGTACATGGTCTATAAATGGAATTATTATAGTAAGACCAGCATCTGCAACTTTATAAAATTTACCTAATCTTTCTATAATGTATACTTCAGATTGTCTAACTATTTTTATAGACATTGTAGCAATTATTATTATAATTACAAGTAATATTAATAAAAACCACATAATTATTTCCTCCTTAATTTTACAACTGTTACTATTATATCATATATTTGGAAAAAATGGAATATATTTATGTAAATTTGTTTTATCTTTATCATATAATAGAAATATGAAACATAAGGTGATAAAAAGAAAGCTTAAACACAAGCTTTCTTTTTAATATTTTTCATCTATATGAATAATAATATCTTTCAAAGTTTTTTTGCTCTTATTAGAAAGATTAGAAATCAAATCTTTTAAATCTGAATCTAAAGTTTTTGGTTCAAATGTTAAAAGTTCAGAAAATAATTCATTAGGCGATATTTCTAAGTAATTACATATATTTAATAAAGTAGGGAGGCTACCAATATTTCTACCATTCTCAATTCCCCTAAGTAAATCTATTGAAACATCAATTTGTTCTGCCAAATATTCTTGTGTATATGATTTTATACGTCTAGCTCTTTTTATTTTTTCTCCTATTGTATTTAATATATCTTTACTTGTAATTAACAAAAAATCAACTTCTTTCTTTAATAATATAAAAAATGATATCATTTAACATAAATACAAAAAAGTGAATAAAAACAATTAAAAAACAAAAAACATAGTAAAATATGTGAATAAAATTAATGAAAAAAACAATAATAATGTAAATCTATGTTGATATAAATTTAAAAAATATTAATATTTTTTAAAAAAACTATTGTACTTTTTTAGTAGTTATGCTATAAATAAAGTATACATTTTTTAACAAAGTTTCATACTTGATGAATAAAAAACAAAGGAGAAGAATAAGATGA
>CAZBMU010000048.1:0-10537 GCA_964493175.1 uncultured Clostridium sp. | reverse complement strand
CTGAAAGAAGAATTTTTCCAGCTATTGATATTAATCAATCAGGAACAAGAAGAGAGGATTTATTATTAACACAAAAAGAAAGAGATACAGTATTTGCTTTAAGAAAAGCTATGAATAGTATGCCTGTTGCAGATGTTACTGAACAAGTAATTAGTCAAATGACTCAAACAAGAAATAATGATGAATTTATTGATAAAATGGATAATTATTTAAGAAGATTTAAATAAAAAGGTTCACTTTAAATGAAGTGAACCTTTTTTATATATCATTAATATTAAATTACTAGACTTTAATAAAAATTTATGATATTATAATTACATAATAAAAATCTTGTAAAAATAGCAAGAAAAAAAGGAGGAATTAATTATGCAAATTAACAATCTAACAAATGGAGAAAGAAAATTTACTAAACAAAAAGGAACTTTCAGTGTTTTAGAATATGAAAGAGATTTAAGTGTTAGCCCTTATAATGCAACATCTCAATATTTCATGTCTAAAATGAATGTAAGACGTCGTCAAGTTGTAGCTAATTTAGACAATAGTTCAATAACTATGCAAGCAGGTGCACTACAATGGATGACAGGAAAAATTGAAGTAAAAACAGATGTTAAAGGTGTAGGAGATTTCCTAGGAAAAATGGTTAAAGGAGCTGTTACAAAAGAATCTGCAGTAAAACCAGTTTATACTGGAACAGGTGTAGTGGTTTTAGAACCTACATATAAATACTTAATTTTATGTGATGTAGGAGAATGGGGAGGCAATGGTGTTACTATAGAAGATGGAATGTTTTTAGCCTGTGAAAATGGTGTAGATATTGGAATAACATCAAGAAAAAATATTTCTTCAGCTATATTAGGTAATGAAGGTTTATTTAATGTTAATCTTAAAGGAAATGGAATAGCAGTGCTAGAAAGTAATGTACCAGAAGAAGAATTAATAGAAGTAGAACTAAATAATGAAGAATTAAAAATAGATGGAAGACAAGCAGTTTGTTGGTCTACATCACTAGACTTTACTGTTGAAAGAACAACAAAAACATTAATAGGATCTGCAGCATCAAATGAAGGACTTTTAAATGTATATAGAGGTACAGGAAAAGTATTAATGAGCCCTGTTGCACCAACAGATTCTTTACTATCATCAACTAATACAGTAAGTCCTAAAGCAGCTGATGTTAAAAGTAATGCATTTAATGCAGTAGGTGGAATAATAGGTGGAATGATTAATTAAATGTTATCCTCCTCTGTATTGATTTATTTGAAAATTTTTAGTATAATTATAATGTAGTAATTCAATTCGCTCATTCGCGTTTTACTACCAGTAAACGAAAAAAGTTTAGAGGAATAATGAAGAGCCTTAAGAATCTCTTCATGAATGGCAATAAAATATATACAAAATTTTTGTGATTATTTTTGTTGTGTATTCATGAAAGGAGGTTCTTTTTTTATTAAATCACAAAAAAAGAAAGAAGGTTTTAAATATGAAAATAAATGAATATGATTTTTACGATAAATTAGCAAATTGGTCGTTCAATAATATTAATTACATAAGTGAAAACTTTACAGATTGGATTTATGAAGATGAAATTGTAAAACATTCAAATGAAAATTCAAAAATATTAGACTTAGGAACTGCTGCTGGAGAAAAAGTATTAAAAAAATTCCCTGATTGTTTAGAAATATTAGGAACGGATTTTTCAAAAGAAATGATTAAAGTGGCAAATAAAAATTTAGAAGAAAGTGGCAAAAAAAATATTAAATTTAAAGTCATGAACAATTTAGAAATGGATACACCTGATAATTATTTTGATTTAGTAACTGCACGTCATACAGTAACAGATCCAAAACAAATATATAAAACGCTAAAACTAGGAGGATATCTAATAATAAGAGGAGTTGACAAATTAGATTGTTGGAATTTGAAAAGATTTTTTAATAGAGGGCAAGGTTTTACTGATACTAAACCAATAAGTTTAATTGATTATGAAGCAGTATTAGATGCAGGATTTAAGAATGTAGAATTAATTCCTTTACATGTAGTAGAATATTACAAAACAGAAGAAGATTTATATGCTTTACTTTTAAAAGTACCAATATTAGATAATTTTTCAGAAATGAAAAATGGAGAATATGAAAGAGTTCCAATAGAAAAGAATCTTTTTGAGAAATATGTTGCAGAAAACACAACTGAAAAAGGAATTAAATTAATACGAAGATATTATGGTATAGTTGCTCAAAAGTAAAGAGAAGGATAGTTGTAAAAAATATAACTATCCTTCATTTTTTTTAAATTATCTTTCATCCCCGTCATTTCTATTGAGGTTATCTATTTTTGTAGAATTATCATTTGTTTTTTTTTCAATAAAACTTTCTCTTACCTGTAAAGATTCTTTGTAAGGTTGTAATTCTTTTGGTATGTCACTTATATCAACACCATGTTTAGCAGCTATTTTAATTTGTTTTTTTAAATTATTCAAATCAATATCTGGGTATAATTGTTTATATGTAACTAAATCAATCTCTTGATAATCTGGATATTTTGATTTCCTTATGTATAAGTTAGCTTTATTGTTAGCAATTGTAAATTCTATATTAAAAGGTTCTTTTTTTGCAAGACCTATCATATATGTATATACTGAGCTATTATCAGACAAGCTTATCCATTCAAAACCATTATGTATATGATGTACTGGTAATAGTAAAGTTTTTTTATTTGTCAACAATATATTTGTCAAGTCATCTTTAATAAAACGTTTAGCTATTTTTTCACTTGGTGGATTATATATTTTCTCTCCGCCTATAATAAATACCATTAATATCACCAAAATAATCTCTTATAACTTTATTATAATAACGATTCATTAAATTAAAAAAGATATGAGGATCAATAAGTATATCATTTTTTATAAAATAATCTGTTAATAAATCACATAAAAGATCTTTTGAGATTTGTAATTTTTGTGAATCAATATCATAAAAACTATTATTCTCCATAATTAACCTCCAATTATCAATTATATGAACATTATTATAACACAGTTATGAAATAATTTCAACGGTTATGTAAACTCTTTTGTTTTTTTATTGACAATTGTAATTTTCTTGTAACAAAAAAATAATATAAATGTAATATTCTTTAAAATCTTTGTGAGAGTATATATATATATATATATTACAGTGGCTTTTAAAATATTGAAAATACTTTAATTATTTGATATTATTTATACAAATTTATTATTAAATAATAGGAGGAATTTCCAAAAATGAAAAATATTTATAAACAAAAGAAAGGTATAACTTTAATAGCTTTAGTGATTACAATTATTGTACTTTTAATATTGGCTGGAATATCAATTTCAATGTTAACTGGTGATAATTCTATTTTACAAAAAGCAACAGAAGCTAAAACCAATACAGAAGAAAAAAGTAAAGAAGAACAAATAAAGTTAGAGGTAATGGGAAGTTATGGAACAAATGGAACTATAGATGTAGCAACATTAAAAACTAATTTAGAAAAAATAGGTGCAACAGTTACAGGAAACAGCTTACCTTTAACAGTAACATTAGGAGGACAAGAATTTACTATAGATACAAACGGAAATGTTGAAAAATCAGTTGTATATCCTATAGTAAGTAATACATTAAAAGCAGGAGACTTTGTTGAATATAACAATAAACCATATATAGTATTATATGATATGGATTCAGAATACAATTGGATAGAAATTGTTTCAGTAAACCCATTAGAAAGTGTAACATTAGGTTCAAATGATATAACTACAGGAGCTCAAGGAACTGTTGGTACATTTAACAGGGCGGTATGGTCATATAATAACGCTATAACAAATTTAAATAATATAGCTCAAAAATATTTAGATACTGACTTAGCTGATAGAGCTAGATGTGTTGGAAGTGATCCTAATAATCCGTTAAACGAAGCTGAAACATATCCATATAATTCCTATTGGTTAACGATAAAACAACAAGATACAAACTACCAAAAAGATATTGCACAATTAGAAGCAATAAATGCAAGGGGAATTACAGATTCAAATTATTCTTATTATTGGATTGCTTCGAGAACTCGAAATACAGATGCCAAAACAATGTTTGGTGTAAATATGGCTAATGAATCGAATACAATAAAAAGTATGTATAATGATTATGAAAATGTCTTAGGCTCGCTATTTCGTGCAACAAATGGAATTAGTGATGAACAAGATGCTGAAATGGATCCTGACAGATATTTTTATAATAAGACAGCTGGTTTTAGACCAGTCATAAGATTAATATCAACAACAAAAATTACAAGTGGAGAGGGTTCAATTAGTTTACCATATAAATTATCAAAATAAAATACAAATATTATACATTATCAAAATATACAAAGATTTTGTTTTTGAATGGATATATCATTTCAATATATTTTTTCATTCAATACTATTAGTAATGTTACTATATTAGCAATTATAATTTTTTTGTAACAAAAACTTTATAAATATAATAATCTTTTGAAGTATAGTGATAGTATATTACAGTAATTTTTGATATATTGAAAACACTTTAATTATTTGATATTATTTATACAAATTTATTATTAAATAATAGGGGGAATATTTAAAAATGAAAAATATTTTTAAACAAAAGAAAGGTATAACATTGATAGCTTTAGTGATTACAATTATTGTACTTTTAATATTGGCTGGAATATCAATTTCAATGTTAACTGGTGATAATTCTATTTTACAAAAAGCAACAGAAGCTAAAACCAATACAGAAGAAAAAAGTAAAGAAGAACAAATAAAGTTAGAGGTAATGGGAAGTTATGGAACAAATGGAACTATAGATGTAGCAACATTAAAAACTAATTTAGAAAAAATAGGTGCAACAGTTACAGGAAACAGCTTACCTTTAACAGTAACATTAGGAGGACAAGAATTTACTATAGATACAAACGGAAATGTTGAAAAATCAGTTGTATATCCTATAGTAAGTAATACATTAAAAGCAGGAGACTTTGTTGAATATAACAATAAACCATATATAGTATTATATGATATGGATTCAGAATATAATTGGGTAGAAATTGTTTCAGTAAACCCATTAGAAAATGTAACCATTGGCAAAGATGATACTACAAACGGAGCACAAGGCACTCTTAATTCATATGGAAGAGCAGAATGGTCATATAATAATGCAATAAAAAACTTAAATTTGACAGCACAAAAATATTTAGATACTGATTTAGCTGATAGAGCAAGATGTGTAGGAAGTAACCCTTCTAATCCATTAATCGAAGGCGGGCCGAATTCCGATGATCCGATGAGAAAAGATATTGACAATAATTATACTTCAGATTATTCTCAATTAATACAAATAAATACAGCAGCTTTTAACGATGATAATTATGATTTTTATTGGTTGGCTTCAAGAGGAGCTCTTGATTATGGTAGTGGTATTTCTATTAATTCTCCTTATGGATTAAAGAGAGTAAATAAGAGTGGAAACAGAAGTGAAAATAATGGATACAATTCTACACTTGGAATTATTTTAGGATACGATTATGATGAATTTTATTCAGTTACGGCAGGATTTCGACCAGTTATAAGACTAATATCAACAATAAAAGTTGTTGATGGAGATGGTTCAAGTAATTCACTATTTAAATTACAAAAATAAGCAATTATAATCTTCAAATACTAGGAGGAGTATTCAAAAATGGAAAAAATTTTTAAAAAAAAGAAAGGTATAACTTTAATAGCTTTAGTGATTACAATTATTGTACTTTTAATATTGGCTGGAATATCAATTTCAATGTTAACTGGTGATAATTCTATTTTACAAAAAGCAACAGAAGCTAAAACCAATACAGAAGAAAAAAGTAAAGAAGAACAAATAAAGTTAGAGGTAATGGGAAGTTATGGAACAAATGGAACTATAGATGTAGCAACATTAAAAACTAATTTAGAAAAAATAGGTGCAACAGTTACAGGAAACAGCTTACCTTTAACAGTAACATTAGGAGGACAAGAATTTACTATAGATACAAACGGAAATGTTGAAAAATCAGTTGTATATCCTATAGTAAGTAATACATTAAAAGCAGGAGACTTTGTTGAATATAACAATAAACCATATATAGTATTATATGATATGGATTCAGAATATAATTGGGTAGAAATTGTTTCAGTAAATCCACTAGAAAGTGTAACACTAGGTAAAGATGATTCGACTACTGGAGCACAAGGAACACTTGGTTCATATTATAGGGCTAGATGGTCATATAATAATGCAATAGAAACTTTGAATAATATTGCTCAAAAATATTTGATTAGTGATATAGGAAATAGAGCGAGATGTATAGGTAGTAATCCGTCAAGTATACTAAATCAAGGTACAATTAACTCTGAAGGAGTTAGGAATACAGACAATAATTATGTAACGGATTATGAACAATTACAATTAATAAACTGTAGTTCTTTTGATGACGAAAATTATGAATATTATTGGATGGCTTCTAGAAAAGTAGATATACCTTCTGAAAATTGCGGATATGGTCTAGTAAGAACCAATAAGTCTGGTATAGTTAATTTGTCGTCTTCATCTTTTAATACTGTTGGGGTTTTACTGACAACAAATTCAAGAAATATTGATAGTATAGTAGATTCTTATGAAAGAGAAGAATTTATTGAAAGATATTTAAGATTCAACTCATGCACATCGGGATTTCGACCAGTTATACAACTAATATCAACAACAAAAGTTGTTAGTGGCGATGGAACAAGTGGCTCACCATATAAGTTACAAAAATAAGCAAATAATTGTTACAATAATTGTTTTACTTATATTATCTCGGAATAAGTATAGTAATGCTATTAGGAAGAAATATGCTTGGGGATAACGTTTATGTCAACAAAAAAACAAAGTTTGAATAAAAAATATATGGAGTAACAAATGAAAAAAATAAATAATACTAATATAAAAATTTCACTAGCACTTAATATGAAACTCCTGGAGAATTAACAGGACTGCAAGCATTTGGCTATTTTACTGTTCAATCTAATATATTTATGACAATGATATCACTTGCTTTTGCAATTAAAGAAATACAACTTTTAATGGGTATAACTTATATAATAGCTTTAATAATATGGAAATTCAATAAAAAAATGTAAAATTTGAATTTAAAGTTTCAAATTTTATTTTTTTGTTCCTATTTTATAAAATAATCTGTTAATAAATCACATAAAAGATATTTTGAGATTTGTAATTTTTGTGAATCAATATCATAAAAACTATTACTCTCCATAATTAACCTCCAATTATCAATTATATGAACATTATTATAACACAGTTATTAAACAATTACAATAGTTATGTAAATACTCGATTTTTTTATAATATAAATACCTATGATTTTATAAAAATGAAAAATCTTACAAAAAATAGAATTTATTTGCAAGAATAATAAAAATAAAGTATAATAGTAATATAAGTATTTTAGGAGTGTAAAAAAATGGATGAGTTTATTGTAATAAAAGTTATGAATGAAGCAATGTTAAAGTTGAAAAAAAATAAAAATGAAGATTGTAAAAAAAATGAAGAATTAAAAAAATATTTAGAAGATGAAGCTTTATTTTTTAAAATAAAAAAAATATATGCAATAGAGATATTAAATACTGTTGGAGTTGCTGAAGATAAATTAGAAGAAACATACCAAAAACTAATAAAAAAAGAAATTTATGATAAATTAATAAAAAATGGAAAAATAGATTCATTTGATAATTTAGTTATTAAATATGAATAATAAGGAGCAATCTTATATGTATAATAAAGATAATTATATAAAATTATTTTATAATGAAGTTTGTAATAATCTTGGAAATAATTATAAAATAATACTTGAACCAGGAAGAATTCTTAAAGAAAAATGGATAGAGTATGATACTGTAAAGTGGGAAATGGAAGAACTAATTAAAAATTTGGTAAGTGATCTTCTTATTGATAATAGCCTATCCTTAGAGGAAAAAATTTTAGAAGTTTATAATTTTATATGCTTAAACTATATATATGATGCAAATGTTTTATATTTTTTTAAAAAAGACTTAACAGATCCAACTAATATAAAGTATATTGCAGTAGATTGGTATGGACGTATAGTTGATTCAGAATGGATAAATAATAGAAAAAAACATAATAGAAGAATCTGTTATGAATTTTCAAGATTTTATGCTAAAGCTATAAATACATTAATTGACAACAAATATAATTTAGAAGCTTTTATGCTAGGTGATATAGATAATACTCATTATGTAGTGGGATTAGCTGGAGAAGATTATAGTATTATTCTTGATCCAGATAATTTTAATGGGATAAAAGATTTAACTAGAATAAAACTTGGATTAACAATTGAAGGAATACATATTTTAAGAGATACTAGTAAAAAATTTGAAACTGTGCTAGATAACTTTAATAAAAATAGAGAAACGGAATTGCACGAAATTAAAAAAGCAGAAAAAAATTTAAAAAATATAAATCTTATTGAATTTTTTAATACTGTTATAAAAATAATCAATAATTATAATATAGATTCACAAGGATTTTTTGAATATTTAAGAAATATTATCGAAAAATCAGGTATAGTAATTGAAAAAATATGGAAAGAAGATAAATTGAATACTGAACGTAGATATGAAAGATGTTTGTATTTTGAATATAAAAACAATACATATTTACTAGATAGTATTGATAAAACATTATCAATTGTAAATTTAAATATATTAGACAAACAATATGTTTTTAATTCAGAAGAAAATACATACAATTATTATGGAGGATAGGAGAAATATTTATTATGAATATTACTAGAATTAGTAAATTATCAAACTTAGTTACAAATAAAGTAAAAAGAAAACCAACAATAGTAATAGAACCAACTAGATATCATTCAGTTAGTATTTCTGGTGTTGCAAGAAATGTTAGTATTAATATTGATACTGATGAATGGATTATACCAGATAATTTAAAGAAATATTTAAATGAATTATCACAAAAAGAAGGAAGTATAGAGGAAAAAGTATTACAAATATATCAAAAACTTTGTGAAGATTTTACATATGATGATAATGTTTTATCTTATATAAAGAAAAATGATGATGATACTTTTTTCTTACCAGATGAATATGGTCGAGATACAGATTCAAATTGGAGAAAAAATAGAAGCAAACATAATAGAAGAAATTGCTTTGAAATATCGAGAATACTTGCAAAAATGCTTAAGGAATTTTTTAAACAAAATGGATATTATAATAAATATGATATTTGTATTTTATGGGATGAAGCAGTTACGCATTATTTTGTAGGTTTATCATGTGATGATTATCTTGTATCATTAGATTTAGATGACTTTACTCAAATAAAAGATATTACAAGAATGAAAACAGATTTATCTCTTGAAGGTATAAATGTATTATATGATCCAAAGAATATATTTACAGATGTATTAAAATCCTTTAATGAAAATAGACCACAAATTGCAAGAGAACATGTTGAAGATATTATAGAAAAATCTATTTTAGATTCTTCAGAAGATGCACAAAGTACATTACCAGAAGATATAGAATTTTTAAAATATACTATCCAAATATTACGTGAAGAATATGATTTAGATCCTGCAGGAATATTTGAATATGTAAAAGAAATTGTAGATACAAAAATTGGTGCAAGAGCAAGAAATAAAGTCTGGAGAATTGTTGAAAATAATCCAGGAACTGGTAATAGATATACACGTTGTTTAGTAGTTAAAATTAATGATGAACCATATATTATTGACGTTACTAAACAAAATCCATCGGAAATATTAAGAAAATTTGATCTAGCAGAATTAGATGACCAAAATTCAGGAATAATACCTTTTAAAAAGATGCAACGTGATTGGGATAAGGACCCATATGATGGTAGATAAATAGGAGGATATTATGAAAAAACAAAAAATAACAATTGTAATAGCAACTACATCAAAAGATAAAATAGATGGAATACTAGAAGCATTTATGAATTTTTTTCCAGAAGAAGAATTTGAAATTAAATTTTATTCTGGTAAAGCGGAATCTAGTGTTTCAGATCAACCTTTTGGAGATGAAACATATCAAGGAGCTTATAATAGAATAAATAGTATTAGAGAAAAATATGAATCATCTTTATCTGGACAAGGTATTAATGTTGATTTTTATATTAGTTGTGAAGCAGGAATAGATGATACAAATAAAGTTTTTATGGGCGAAAAAATTACACCAATTTATGTTAGTGAACAAATCGTTTGTATCTATAATCCAGAAAATGATTCATATTCATTTGGAAAAAGTAGTTCTTGGACTATTCCAGAAAAAGATATTGAAGAAATAAAAAGGACAGATTTAGATAGATATTTAAGAAAACGTGAATGTACAGGTTTACATGATGTTGGAGATGGAAAATATATTACAAGAAAAGAAGCTGTTAAAGAAGCAATGATGTCAGCTATAGCAAGTATTCGTTTT
>CAZBMU010000047.1:0-10571 GCA_964493175.1 uncultured Clostridium sp. | reverse complement strand
TTTTGAAATAAATAACTTTTTTGGATATCCCAAAGATAGTATTAAATTTTTTAGACAATATAAATTACCTTTGATAGATATTGATGGTAATTTAATTTTACAAGAACCTTATTTAATTAAAGAAGCTTCTAATGGTAATGGTAATGTGTTTTCTTCTATGGATAATTTTAATATTATACAAGATTTAAAATCTAAAAATATACAATGGATTTCATTTGGTGGAATTGATAATATTTTACTAAAAAATATAGACCCTTTATTTATTGGTCTAACTGCTGAAAATAATTATAAAATAGCTTCTAAATCAATATTTAAAAAACAACCACTAGAAAAAACCGCAGTATATTGCAAGAAAAATGGAAAACCTGCTATTTTAGATTATGATAAAATTAATTTAGAATTATCAGAAAGTAAATTTGAAGATAGTAATTTATATAAATATAGAGAAGCTAATATGTTATCACATTTAATGAATATTGAAGCTGTAGAAAAAATGAAAAACATAAGACTTCCATATCATCGTGCCTTTAAGAAAAATGCTTTTGTTAACTTTGAAGGTGTAAAGCAAGTTCCAGACAAACCAAATACTTTTAAATTTGAAAATTTCATTTTTGATGCTTTTTATTATTTTGATAATATGTTACTTTTAAGGGTTAATGAAAATGAAGAATTTGCACCTATTAAAGACTTTACAAGTATATATAATCCAGATACAGCAATAGAAAAATATAATAATTATTTTAAAAATGAGGTAATAAGATGAACTATTCTGACTTAACTCTACAAGAAAAAATTGGTCAAATGGTTATGATTGGCCTAAAGGGTAATAAAATAAATAAAAGAATTGAAAAAATGATAACTAAATATAAAATTGGAGGAATTCTTTTATTTAGAAAAAATTTTAGCACATATAATGAAATGATTGATTTAGTAAATGATTTAAAAAATCTAAACAAAAATAATAAAGTTCCTTTATTTATTGCCATAGATCAAGAAGGTGGACGAGTTACTAGATTTCCTTCTGAAATAAAAAAATTTCCTTCTGCTAACAAATTGGCTTCTTTAAATAATATAGATTTAATAACAAAATCAGCAAAAATAACTGCAAATTTACTAAATAAATCTGGTTTTAATATGAATTTTGCTCCAGTTTTAGATATAAAACGTTTTGATAATTCACATGCAATTGGAGATAGATGTTTTGCTGATAATAAAGAAGATGTTTCAAAATATGGAATTTCAGTTATGAAAGAATTCCAAAAACATAATATTTTACCTGTTATAAAACATTTTCCTGGACATGGTTCTACAACAACTGATTCTCACTTTTTTTTACCAATAGTTAAATCCAGTATTGAAGAACTAGAAAAAGAAGATTTATACCCATTTATACAAGCATTTAAAAATGATGCTGATGCATTATTAATAAGTCATTTATTAATAAAAAATGAAACCGGAATATTTCCTGCATCTTTATCTAGAAAAATAATTGTAAATTACTTAAGGAAAAAATATAGATATAAAGGCCTAATTATTACTGATGATTTAAAAATGCGTTCTATAAGACTATTATACGGTCCCATATTTGCTGTTAAAAAGGCTTTTAAGGCAGGTAATGATATTATTCTATTTAGATTTAATAGTATATATGAAAAAAAAGCTTTAAATAAAATATATAAATTAGCTAAACATGGTAAAATAAAAGAATCTCATATTAATAGAAGCACTAATAGAATTTTAAAAATTAAAGAAAAATACAATATTTCTGATGAAAATTTAGCTGAGAAAATTAATTTAGAAAGTATTAATAATCAAATTGATGAAATAAACGCATTTTTTATATGATTTATTTTAAAAATACTATTAAACAAAAATACTTCAATTATATCAAATCTAATTGGGGTATTTTTTATTTTGTTTTTATATTTATAAAATTTTGCTGTTTTTAAAATATGATTTTGTTTAACCTTTTGAACAGATTCACTTGGTGCTCCATATTTTAGTGTAGAACGCATTTTTACTTCAAAAAATACTAGCTCTTCTTTGTTTTTATCATAAGCTATAATATCAATTTCTCCTTGTTTACATCTATAATTCCTTTTTAAAATTTCATAATTATTTTCTTTTAGATATTTACATGCTATATTTTCTCCTATTTTACCTTTTTCTTTTTTAAACACATTTATAACCTCCTGCAATTTTTTCTATATTTCCATTTATCTCTAGCATAAATAATATATTATTTATTTCATTTATTGATTTTTTTGATTTTGAATATATTTGTGTTATTGTATTCGCTCCACTAAAGATAATTTCATAAATTTCTTTTTGATTTTTATCTTTTATATTATCTAATTTGAAATTTTTTTCTTGCTTTTTTTCTAAGGGTACAATATAATTTAAAAATTTAAATTTTTCTATAATCTCTCTTGTAGAAGTAACTAATGTTGCTCCATTTTTTATTAGCCTATTTGTTCCTACACCATATATATTTCCAATTTCATGTGGTATAACAAAAACCTCTCTATTTTGTTCTTTTGCAATTCTTGCTGTAACACTGGTTCCGCTTCTATATGCAGCTTCTATAACCAAAATTCCTATTGCTATTCCGACTTACAATTCTGTTTCTTTCTAAAAATAATTTTGAATTTGCAATTGTATCTGGTGGATATTCGCTAATAATTAATCCATCATTTCTTAATATTTTTTTATATAAATAAATATTTTCTTCTGGGAAGATATTATTAAATCCACAACCAAGTACAGCAATAGTTTTTCCATTTTGTTTTAAAGTTCCAATATGAGCTGAAGAATCTATTCCGATAGCCATACCACTAGCAACAACAATATTTTGTTCTACTAATTCTTTAGCAAATTTTTGAGCTAGCATTTTCCCATTTTGAGTTGCATTTCTTGAACCAATTATTGAAATAATATTTTCATTTAATAAATCTATATTGCCTTCTAAATATAATTGTTTTGGTGGATTTTTTATTGATTTTAATTTTTTGGGATATTTTTTATCTTCTAAAGATATTTTTAACATAATTTACTCTCCTATTTTTTCCAGTACTTTCTATCAAGACTTCTATATTGAATTGCCTCAGCTAAATGATTTACTTTTATATTTTCACTATTTTCTAAATCTGCAATTGTTCTTGCAACTTTTAAAATTCTTCCATAAGCTCTTGCACTTAAACCTAATTTTTCAAAAGCACTTTCTAAAATACTTTTACTTGAATTATCTAATTCACAATATTTTTGAATTAATGCAGGAGTAAGTTCAGAATTTGAAAAAATAGAATACTCTTTATATCTATTTAATTGTATATTTCTAGCATTATTTACTCTTTTTCTAATATCTTGAGAAGATTCTATTTTTTCTTTACTTTCTAATTTTTTATATTCAACACTTTCAACTTCAATATGTAAATCAATTCTATCTAATAATGGACCACTTATTTTATTAATATATTTTTTTATTTGTTCTGGCTTACAGCAACACTCTCTATCTTTTGAACCATAATATCCGCATGCACATGGATTCATACTTGCTACAAAAACAAAATTACAAGGATATGAAATTGCCATATTTAATCTACTAATTGTAATTTTTTTATCTTCTAATGGAACTCTTAAGAGCTCTAAAATGTTTTTATTAAACTCTGTTAGCTCATCAAAAAATAATACTCCATAATTAGCTAAACTGACTTCTCCGTGGTTTAGGAATTCTACCACCTCCTACTAAAGATGATGGAGTTATAGTATGATGTGGACTTCTAAATGGTCTTATTGTAATAAATGGATCTTTTTCAGATAATAAACCTGCAATACTATGAATTTTTGTAACTTCTAATGCTTCTTCAAAACTTATATCTGGTAAAATACTAGGAAGTCTTTTAGCTAGCATAGTTTTACCAGATCCGGGAGTACCGAATTAAAATACAATTATGGCCACCTGCTGCAGAAATCTCTAGCGCTCTTTTTACATTTTCTTGTCCTTTTACTTCAGAAAAGTCAAAATTATAAAATGCTTTATTTTCAATATTCATTTTTTGTATTTTCTCTTTTTCTATATACCCTTCTCCATTTAGATATTCAACAATTTCTTTTAAATTATTAATTGGCAAAATTTCTAATCCTTCTATAATAGAAGCTTCTTTAGAATTTTTTTTAGACAAAACAATTCTTTTTATTCCTAATTTTCTAGCTTCTATGCATATTGGTAAAACTCCATTAACATTTTGCACTGCTCCATCTAAGGATAGTTCACCTATAAAAATTGTTTCTCTTAAAAATTCTTCTAAATATGGGTTATCTATTTCTTTGCTTGCTATTAATATTCCTATTGCTATTGCTAAATCAAAAATAGAACCTTCTTTTTTTGTATTTGCAGGAGCTAAATTTACTGTAATCTTCCTACTAAAAAATTCTATACCAATATTTTTTATTGCTATTTTTACTCTTTCTTTCGCTTCTTTGACACTGGCATCTGGGAGCCCTACTATTTCAAAATATGGTATACCATTTGAAATATCAACTTCAATTGATACAAGATAACCATTTAACCCTTGTAACGCAATACTTTTTACAACTGATAACATTTTTTTCCTTTCTATATGTTTGGATATCTGAGGCCATTATAAAATATATGAATTTATTTATGCATTTTACAAATTATATTTAAAAAAGGAAGCGCTTTAGATTTCTATGCCTCGTAAACAAAGAAATAAGATTTAGATTTTTTCAATTATCAAATTTTCATATTATTAATAAGGGGGCTTTTCTTATAATGGCCTCAGATATCCAAACATAATTATTTAATTTTTGTGGTAATTTGATTTAATTGACTAAAAAATTTGAATTTTAAATACTTAAAAAAATGATTATTAATTGTTTGTCATTATACAACCGTTACCATAATTTGTCAACACTTTTTGTAAAAGTTTTTTAAATAATTTATAATCTTCTCAAACCCTATATATTTTGACTTTTCTCTATCAAAATGGTATAATTAATTAAGGCAGTTTATATAAATATTATTCCTTTTTTTACAGTCAATTGGCTGTTTTACATATAGTAACTCGTCGACATTTTTATAAAAAGGAGAAAAAAATGAAATATTACCTTAGTAGCTATTTAAACAAAGTTCACATGCTTGCATCACAGTATTTCTCAAATCCAATTATGTTTATACCTTCTTTTGAAAAAGAGATTTTATCAGAACTTCATTATTTAAAACATAATGAAGAAAAAAAAGAAGAGTGTATAAGTCGAATTATTCGACGAGAGAAAATTCGGCAGTCTATCAATTTTTGTGCCGAAAATCAAATCCCTTATAGTTTTATGGTTAAACTTATTAACCACATAGAAGACGAACTCTTGACGAATGACTCAACTGTTATTTGGTATAGAGATTCACTTTTTTCAGACTTCGTTGATAAGAAGGAAGTCGTACTTATTAAAAGGGGAAATATTGTTAGTGCATTGAAAACTGATGACTGTATGAAACGTTCACCAGAGGAAAAATTACAGTTTGATTCAATTTTTTTGAATCAATTGTAAGGTATATTTCAGACTGCAAAACAAGGAGGAGATTATATCTCCTCCTTTAATTATTATGAATCTATTTTAAATTCATTTTTATTATCAAATTTAATCATTATTACTTTTGTAAAATCATCTTTACTCGGTTTACCTATTTCTTTTATTATAAGACTAGCTTTATATTTTCTTAATGTGTCAAATGTATTCATAAATCCCATACCAGTTCCTCCATCATCTTTATGTGTAGTTATTGGCTTTTTCCCTAGATTTTTTAAAGTTTCAGTTTCAAATTCGATTCCAGTATCATATATGTATAAACCATAATTTCCATCTATTAAACCTAATCTAACTAAAATACTTTTATTATTATTTTTTGCATAATTAATTGCAATAATTGCATCTTTTATATGGTCTGCTAGTAAAATTTCTAATTCCTCTTTTGATACATAATTATTTATCATAGAATAAATATTCCCACTTATTTGTAGCTGAAAATCTATTTTATTTTTTATACATTCTGATTGCATATACTTTAACATATCATCAATTTCTGGTATATTTGTTTTTGTAAGTTCTGATATTATTTCTTTTTCAGATATTTGTTTCGAAATATCATTTATTCTTTCTTTTAAACCTATTTCTTCTGCTGTTTCATTTTTTAATATTAGTTCATTTATTTTATGTTCTAGTGATTTTTGTCTGTGTGAAACGGAATGACTTGTTTTACTTATTTCTAAGTTTTCTTTTTCTAGTTTTTCTATTTCTTCTTTCTTTTGTTGTAACTCTTTTTTTGTTTCTTCAAGGTCTTTGATTAGGAGTTTTTGTTTGTAGTAGGTTTGGAAGGATTGTTGAATAGTAATAAACATTGTAATAGACATTATAACAAATACTATTCCTAAATCTCCTGCAGAAATCTGTATATATTTTGAAAACATTATAATAGTAAATAATACTATCAAACTAACATTTAATATTATCATGCCTAAGTATTCATCTTTTAATTTATTGTTTAAAAACGAAAACCCATTTTTTAATCTTTTTAATTTCGTTAATAAGTATAATAAACCCACATATACTACAACTAAAAAAAATAAACTTATATAATCATTATTAATCTTCATAATAGAAATTGGCAAGAAATTTATAATGACCGATAAAGCAAAAACCACATAATTAATACTTAAGGAAATTGAGATTAATATAATTGAACACGCTAAACTATTTTTTTGCAAAATCGAAAAACTAATAGATAACAATAAAATTACAAGCATAATGCTATTCATAGAATTGGTTTTTTTCTTTATGTAAGAACAGATTATAGAAATAATTACATTCAATAATATAGTAATTATTATTTTATTTTTATCATCTTTAACATTAATAATCTTTAAAGCTGTATAAAATGTAAATATACTAATAACAAATATTTTTAAATTATATGTTATTATATTTACTTCTTTCAAATTTAATCCCATTTTATTTATATCCCCTTTTTTATTTTATATTATAGCTGTTAAAAAACAGATAATCAATATAATTATAAAAATTATATTGATTATCTGTTTTTTACTTTCTTTATTTTATCCCATCCATTTTCTTAACCATTCCCAGAATGCATCCCACATATTTTCCACCACCTTTTCTATTAACGTTTTTCTCTTTGTTGTTAATAAAAAAATACCATCTATTACTTGCAAATAAACGGTATTAGGTGATAGAAAAAAGTAGCGAAATTTATAAAAATATAAAAAAACCTAGTATAAAAATACTAAGTTTAACAATTTATATTTTCTTCTTTATCCTATCTACATAATAATAAATAAATTCCATTGGAGTTGGTACTCCAGTTTCATAATTAACTCTAGCTGTATAATAAGTTTCTAAATCCTCAATTGCTGAAACTCTCCAAGCATGAATAATTGCATTTTGTATTCCATTTGTTATTGTATTTCCTGACTTTTTATATATTTTTGCTAAATACTGAATTACATTTACATCATTATTTTCATTTTGAATTAAATATAATATTGCATCATGGATATATTGTCTCCCTTTTAGTTTAGCTGTTACACCTATTAAATCTAACTCTTCATATATATATTCTGAAATTTTATTTTCTTTTTCTTCTAATTCTTCTTTTAAAATATCTACATTCTTATTTGGTTCAACTTCCCTTAAAGTAATTAACTTATTTAGTACTTTATCATATGAATAACCTGGATGATTTTTATACATTATAATTTCAACACCCTTTCTATGTAAGATATCATATGTTCTTTTCGCACTAATATGAGTTGTAACAATTATAATTGGTTTATAATTTGTATTTAACTTTTTTACTTTATCTATAAACTCAAAAGAATCACTATTCCCAGAAGTACTGTTATTCAATTCTAAATCTAAAATAATTCCTTCAGGTTTGTTTATTCTTGCTAATTTTAAACCTTCTGTGTCAGAATCTGTTATTCCTACTAACTCTATATCTTTTCTCTTTTTTACACATTCTATCAAATTATTACATTCATCAATATCATCTTCAATTAACAAAATTTTCATAGGCTTAATTTCCATATTACTCATTCCCCTTCCCTCTATACTCATAATATACCATATATTCTTATAAAATACCACATTTATGTCGTAGATTTTTCTATTATTTTGTCGAATTGTCGGTATAAAATGAACAATAAATGCAAGGAGTGATTTTAATGAATACTAACAATATTATAAACGAAAACGATTTTGAAAAAAAAGAACAAATAAAAAGAGGAAAAAGAATTAAAAAAATCAGAGAAGAAGAATTACATTTAAATAAAAGTCAGCTTGCTCAAAAGCTTGGTATTTCTAGCCAATTTCTAGGACTTATTGAAGCTGGTAAGGGCAATTTAGTTTATAAGGCATTACGAAAATTAAAAGATTTGAGTGGTCATTCCACAGATTATATTTTATATGGAATTGATGACAATGTTATAGATAAAACTAGCAAACTTTTGAAACAGTATACCGAATCTGAACTTTTACATACTTTAAATGTTATTAAAGAAATAACAACAATTATAAGAAATAAATAATTTTTTATTTTTTAAGAGGCTTTTAAAGCCTCTTTTACCTGTTTTTTTCTAACCAACTCTTTGCATATGAGCAAGTGGCAGTAATTTTTCCATTTTGACTTTCTATTTTATCTACTGCTTTTTGTACTAATTTTCCTGCAACTCCTTGCCCTCTTAGTGATTCATCAACAAAAGTATGAGTGATGTTAAAAAAACCTTTTTTTGTTTCTTCAAATGTTATTTCAGCTATAACCTCTCCCTTTTCATTTGTAGCGTAAATTCTATAATCTTCTTCGATAAATGTCATATTAAACCCCTTTCGTTTAAAATATTTTCAAAAAAATCTTGAGTATTTTTATATGATAGTATTTCCAATGCTTCTGAAAAACTTACCCATTTTATGTTTTTTATTTCTTCTTCCTGTGGTTTAATTTCCGTAGATATTGGATTTGCTATAAAATATACAACTTCTTTATCTCTTCCCTTATCTGTTACATATTCCATTGTGTATCTTTTATCATCAATTATCTTTACATCTACATTAGTCTCTTCTTTTACTTCTCTTACAGCTGTTTCCATTTCTGTTTCATTATTTTCAACATGTCCTTTTGGGAAACCCCAATGCCCTTTATTATGTTGTACTAATAAAACTTCATTATCTTTAATAATAATACAACCACAAGATTTTTCTTTGTTGTTTACAATATCCATAATTATACCTCTTTTCTATACATTTTCCACAATTATATCACAATTTGTGTATAATTTTATTTTTTTATTTACATTTTTTTATTTATTTTGTATAATACCCTTGATGGAGGAACATATGGAAGTATTAGAAAAACGTGATTTATATGATATTAATAAAAATCTTACAGGAGAAACAATTTATAAAGGACAAGTTATTCCACCTAACCGATATATAACTGTAGTATTATGTTTTATTAGAAATTCAAATGGTGAATTTTTAATTCAAAAAAGAAGTTTAAAGAAAAATGGCCAATATGGTTCAACTGGAGGTCATCCAAAATCTGGAGAATCTAGTATTAAAGGAATGATTTCTGAAATAAAAGAAGAAATTGGATTAACAGTTAATGAAAATGAATTAGAACTCATATACTCTGGTAGACAAGATACAGATCAAGTATTTTTTGATATTTATTTTCTAAACAAAGATTTTGAAATAAGTGATTTGGTTCTACAAAAAGAAGAAGTTGATTTTGTAGAATGGGATTCTCTTGATAAAATCAAACAATTAATTGAAGATGGTTTATTCATGGAAACTCATGCAGAAGAAGTTTTCAGAATGATTGATATTTTTAAAAAAAGGGGTTTTAGTCTTGTATAAACCCCTTTATAATATTTATTTTTATTCTATATTAACACCTTTATTTAATAGCTTTTTACATATTATACTCATACTAAATATAATTATTAAGTATAACAATGATGATACTATTGCTAATACTTTAAAAGCATTTACATCAATACTAATTGTACCTGATTTAAACAGCTCCATTACTGTAGGATCAAATAAACCATAAACAAAAACTAGACCTAATACTAAGGTTTGAGCAACCAAATAAATGATAAAGCCAAATAATACTGAGAACCCTATCTTACCATTATTTCTTTTATATCCTAAAATAATTCCTAAGAATCCACATTGAATAGCATTAAATAACTCTAAAAATATAAGTACAATTGCTATTGTAATAAAGAATAATGTGCTCATATTTAATCCTATAGTAATAGTTTTTATATACTCTTTTATTACCATCCATGTATCTGGTGTATAATATGCTATAAATAAACTTAATAAACTAATCACAAATCCTATAAAGAAAAATATGAGTGTTTGAATGAACTTTGAATTATATAAATCATTTTTAGTAACAGGTAATGTATGTGTTAAATATGCTTCATCTTTATAAAGTGAATCTCTAAATCTAACCCAACTTCTCATCATTACAT
>CAZBMU010000046.1:0-10774 GCA_964493175.1 uncultured Clostridium sp. | reverse complement strand
TTTTCTTTTTTTATATCTTCTTTTTTTTGCTGCCATTTCTACCATCCTTCCTAAAAAAATTGCCAATAGGGGCGTCCCTTTTGACAATTTTTTTGCCATTTAACCCCGTCCCCTTTGGCAATTTTTATTTTAATTCTCTTCTACTATTTTGTATTGTTTTTATTGTATCTTCAAGAGATAATTGCATTAAATTTAAAGCTTCTGTCATATTAGTTCCTAATTTGTTTAATGTATCATTTAAAACATTTTCAGTATTTTCTAATAATGTATCCGCATATTCTTTAGTTCCTTTAGATATTTCTCTAGACATTTCATTTGCAGTTTCTATAATTTCTGTTTTTTGGTCATAGGCTTTTCTTGTTATTTCATGTTCATCTATCATAGCAATTATTCTATTTTCTGCTTCTTTTACAATTCCATCAGCTTCTTTTTTAGCCTCCACTAAAATACGTTGTCTTTCTTCTTTAACCCATTTTGCTTGTTTAAGTTCATCTGGCAGTTTGATTCTAATTTCCTTTATCATATCTAAAATTTCTTCTTTGTTTACAATACATTTGTTAGAAAATGGTACTGTTCTACTATTTTCTAATAAGTCCTCTAATGTTTCTAATAATGTAAAAATCTCCATGGTTTTACCCCTTCCTAATTCACCTTAATCTTTTTTAAAAAGATAAGAGTTGCTCGACCATATTTTCTTTGGTCTATTATGTTAATGCTTAAATTGTTAATTTGTTTTAATATTCTATCTGGTTCATCTGTCTCGATTATTATTAATCCATCTTTTTTTAAAATGTTATTTCTTATTATTAATTTAACTGCTTGATAAGCATAATCTGTTTTATATGGTGGATCAATATACACTATATCTATTGTTTCTATATTGATTTTTATTAATAATTTCTCATATGAAAGATTATATAATTTAGCTTTATCCTGAAAATGTGTTTTTTCTAAATTCTTTTCTATTATTTGTATTGCATTCTTCTCTTTTTCACATAGAATTGCTTTTTTTGCTCCTCTACTAATTGCTTCTAAGCCAATTGCACCACTTCCCGAAAACAAATCCAAAAATGTACTGTTAGTTATTTTATTTTGAATAATATTAAATAATGATTCTTTTACTCTATCTAAAGTTGGTCTTGTATTATTTCCGGTTTAAAGTATATAATTTTGTTCCTCTTGCAATTCCTGATATTATCCTCATATACATACCTTTCTTTATATGATATTAACATTGTATTCTTTTTTTTAGTTGCGGTCAATACTATTAATAGAAATGTAATATACATTTAACAGTTTTGTAATATTATCACTATTTTGTAATATATTTCCTGTTTTTTATTGTTTTTAAGACACAAAAAGACTATCTTATAGATAGTCTTCTTTGGTATTTTAATAATTATCATCTTTGTTTACATCTTTTAATAATTCTAACTGCGAAATTAATAATGATTCCATTTTAGCTTTATATATATCAAATTGTTTTTTTATGTCTTCCAATTCTCTTTTCTTTGTAGAGATTTCATTATCTAGTTCATTTGCTTGTTTTAGAGCACTTCCTCTAGCTTCATTTATTATCTGATCTGCTTGTTGTTTTGCAACATTTTTTACGTCTTCAGCAGTTGATTGTGCCATAATAAGTGTATTTTGTAATGTTGCTTCTATCGTTTTGTAGTGTTCTAAACTTTTTTCTAATTCAGATATTTTATCTTTTAATTCTGTTATCTCTTTGTAATTTTTAGTATAGTCAACTGTTAAGTCATCTAAGAAGTCATCAACTTCTTCAACACTATATCCATTCATCATTTGTTTTGAAAATTTTTTATTTTCTATATCTAATGGTGTTATCATTTTTTCCCCTCCTATGGATATAATTATTTTTTAGTTTATTCCGTTGTTTTTTAACCAAGAAACAGAAAGTTTGCTTTTCATTTCTTCTCTTGCCATTTCATTTGTAATTTCGTAATTTGAAGGCGCAACTAAGAAAATAGAATTAGATACTTTTTGAATATATCCATCCAATGCATATACTCCACCACTAATGAAATCTACTATTCTTCTTGCAACATCTTTATTAACATATTCTAAATTAACAATAACTGATTTTTTTTCTTTTAAGAATGAACAAATTTCATCAGATTGTTCAAAAGTAGTTGGTTGTGATATTACCATTCTAATCGCATTGGCTTGTGGCATATTTACTACTTTGCTTTTTCTTCCAAATAGTTTTTTATCTTCTACTTCTTCCTCTTCATCTTCATAATCATAAATGTTTTCATCCTCGTATTCATCTGGTTCTGCTGAATCCATACCAAATAAATCCCATACTTTATTCATTAATGCTCCTGACATAAAAAAACCTCCTAATTAATTCCTTTGTTTTACATTACATAGTATCTACTTTTTTTGTCATATTGTCAATACTTTTTTAAAATGTTTTTATTTTTTAATATTTTTGTAATACTATTGTAATATTAGCTTAGTCTATCTAAATTTGGATAAATTAATATTTCGTCATATATAGATATTTTTCTATATGAATTTATTTCTTCATCAGAAAATCCTAATTCCTTTAATTCATCTGTTTTATAAGAATCTACAATTGAATATTTATCTCCTTGTTTTTTTATTTTTACTAATATTTTATTTAAATAACCTGCTCTGTTTCTTACAACATAATCTAACTCATTTTCTTTTACTATAGCTTGATTAGGAACTTTTAGTCCTGTTGCATCCCACCAAATTAAATCAAATGTAATTTTTCTAAAATTTATTAAATCTTCAATTTGCCTATCAAATTCTAATATAATTAATATTTCGTCATTTTTTTCTTTGATAATATTAATTATTTTTGAATTTATTTCTGTGTTATTCGATAATCTTATTTTAACTTTATTCCCAATTTCTGCTTTTTTTGCTTCTTCTGATGAAAGCAATGTTGCTATATAACATTTAAAATTATCAATTACTTTTCCACATTCTTCATTTGTAGCAACCATTTTGCCTGTTTTTATATCTAAATTTTCTAAATATTCTTTACTTAAATTTTCAAAATTATTAGGTGTAAGAGTTTCTTCTAAACCATCTACTCTATATGATACAACTCCACTCATAGGTGCTTTTACATATTCAGCACCAGAATTAAGTTGACTTTCATAAGATTTTCTTTCTTCTATTAATTGTCTTAAATAAGATCCTTGTGGGCTTGATTCTCCGGCAGTTTTAGCTTTTTTTGTTACTAAATTATCTATTTCTTTTTTATATTCTGCTAATTTTGTTACATCTTTAACTTTACTAATGTTTTCTATTTTTTCATCTATTTGATTTTCTAACAGCTTCATATCTGAACTAAAAAGATTATTATCATTTTCCATTGTTTCTTGTATTTTTGTATCTAATTCTGATATTTTTTGTTTCAAAGATTCTTCATTATTACTATAATATCTAAATATATTTTCATTTGTTGCTGCTCTTTCTCCTTCAGCTTTTATTTGTTCCATACCATTTTTGTAGTTTTCACCTTTAACAACTTTCTCACTTCTAATAACATACCCAATTGCAGTTTCTTCTTGATAAAGTTTTCCTTCTTCTATTGTAAATACATTTGTTGGCTGTTTTATAAGCAAATATATTGTATATATTATATATAAAGAGAAAAATATTAAAGCGATGTATATCATAAGCTTTTTATTTATTTTCTTTTTTTGCCTTTTCAAATCAAAACCTCCTGTTCAACCAATGGGGACGGACCTTTTTTGGTTGAAAAATTTAAATACTATTTTTTTATATATATTAAAACATTTTTTTCAACCAAAAAAGGTTCGTCCCCATTGGTTGAACATCTAACCATATTGTTTCTTTGTTTTTTCTAAACCATGTTAATTGTCTTTTTGCATATTTTCTTGTTTCTTGTTTTATTTTTTCTATCATTTCTTCTTTGCTAATTTTGTTTTCTAAATATTCTACAACCTCTTTATAACCTAATCCTTGCATCGCAGTTGGAAATTTATCATATTTTTTATAAATAAATTTCACTTCATCAATAAGTCCATTTTCAATCATTATATCTACTCTTTTATTTATTCTATTATATAATTCTTCTCTATCCCAATTTAGTGCAAAAACTTTATAATCATATTCTACTTCTTTTTTTCTAGACTCAATTTCCTGTTCTGTTTTATTTTTTCCTGTTGCTTGATATATTTCTAAAATTCTAAGAATTCTTTTTTTATCGTTTTTACTTATTTTTTCTATAGCTTTAGAATCAATTCTTTTTGCTTCTTCATATAGAATATTTAATCCTTCCGTTTCAACTCTTTTTTCTAATTCTTTTCTATAATTTTCATCAAATTTTATATCTTGATATTCTATTTCATAAATTAGACTATCAATATATAATCCTGTACCTCCAACTACAATTGGAATTTTTCCTCTATTTATTATTTGTTTTATTGCTTCTTTTGCGTCTCTTTTATAATCTGCAACACTATATCTTTCATCTGGAGAAACAAAATCTATTAAATAATGTTTTATTCCTTGCATTTCTTTTATGCTTGGTTTTGCAGTTCCTATATTCATATCTTTATATATTTGCATTGAATCACAAGATACTATTTCACCATTTATTTTTTTTGCAAGTTCAATTGATAATGCTGTTTTTCCAGAGGCTGTTGGTCCACATATTACTATTACTTTGTCTTTTTGCATTATTTCCTCCATCTATTTTGAATTAAAAACATTTAAAATTCCAATTTGTGTATTTTTCATATATGTACATTCAAAAAGTAAAAAAAGTACAAATATTATAGATACAATTAACATTCTTATCACAAATTCTTGTTTTTCTAAAGTTCCCTCATGAATTTTATCTAATTGTTTAGATATATATGGAACTATTATTAAATAATTAACTCCTGAAAACACTGCAACTATTATATTTTTTACGTCTTTTTCCATATTTGTGTTCATATATTTTATTGAATATTTTGATATTGAGAAAACTGCCAATGTTATAATATATATTAATAAGAAACCTATTATAATTACTGCAATTTTCTTTTTATTTTCAATTCCACCTGAATTTTTCCATGTCCATATTATTGATACTAAATATACAAATATTGTTACTATTACAAAAACTATCATTATTATTTTCCTTTCTATTTTCTTGCAAATTTTTTTTCTATATCATATTTTGTCATTTTTATAACTGTAGGTCTTCCATGTGGGCATGTAAATGGGTTTGGTAATTCGAATAATTGATCCATTAATTTTTCTACCTCTTCTTGAGTTAATGCCATATTTGCTTTAACTGCGGCTTTACAAGCTACTGTTGCTATGAATTTTTCTTCTTTTTCTTGTTTTGCTGTTCTTGCAACAGTATTAATTTCATCTAATGTTTCAAGAAATAACTCTTTAGTATCTAAATCTATGCATACTGTTGGGACCCCTGTTAGTTTTATTGTATTATCGCCAAATTCTTCTAATGTGAAGCCAGCTTTTTCGAATAAATTGATATTTTCATTTGCTATATCCATCTCTTTATGTGTTAATGTTATTATATCTGGTAATAATAACATTTGAGAATCTTTTTGTTCTTCACTATAATAATTTTTCTTTACTTTCTCATACATAATTCTTTCATGTGCAGCATGTTGGTCTAATATATACATTTCATTACTAATTTCTAGTATTATATATGTTTTAAAAACAATTCCTATAAATTTATATACTGGTTTTTGCAATTCTCCTACATCTTCAAACATCGAAATATTATCTTTAACAATATCAATTGTGTCTTGTTCTTCTTTTTCTTCTTTATTTTCTTGAATAGGTGTTGTTCCAAAAGTTTTTGTATACATTTCGTCAAAATCCTTAGGTTTATTTTCTTTTTCTTCTATTGGCTCTTCTAATTCGTATTTAACTTCTGGTTCTTGTACTTCAATATTTGAACCTGCTTCAATTTTCTTTCCTTTATCTTCATATTCTTCTTGTTCAGCAACTTGTCCATTCATTTCTTGAACAATTTTATCTTTTATTTGATTTAATTTTTCTAAGACATTTGAAGTATCAACTGTTTTTATTTGTTGTGTTTGTTCTTTTTCTTCTTTTTTCTGATTATATATATCTTCTATAATATTAGTTTTAATTCTACTCTCTTCATCATTATATTTTTCTATTTGTTTTTCCTTTTGTTTTCTAAATGCAAATAATTCTCCTTGGCTTTGTTCTTCTTTAGTATTTGCAATTAATTCTCCTTTTAGAAGAGTATCTTTTATTGAATGATAAATAGATTGAAATACTTTATTTTCTTCTTGAAATCTGACTTCTAGTTTGGCTGGATGTACATTAACATCAACACTTGCTGGATTCATTTCTAAATTTAAAACTACAAATCCAAATTTCCCAATTGGAATTAATCCTTTATAAGCTTGTTCTGTTGCTGCTGTTAGTGTTTTATCTTTTATGTATCTTTTATTTACAAAAAATATTTGGTTTGAACGATTAGATCTAGATATCTCTGGTTTTCCAATTACCCCTGATACCTTTATATCTTCATAATTATACGAAACTTCTAAAATGCCATTTGCAACATCTTTTCCATATATACTATATATTACATCTTTTATATTTCCATTTCCATTTGTTTGTATTACTGTTTTCCCTGTATTTATTAGTTTAATTGATATATTTGGATTTACTAAGGCTATTCTTGTTATAACATCCTCAATATATCCTGATTCTGTATAATCTTTTTTTAAAAATTTATACCTAACTGGTGTATTAAAAAATAAATTTTTTACTGTAATTGTTGTTCCTGTTCTACATCCTGCCTCTTCTTTTTTTAAAATATCTCCAGCTTCTACTACTACTCTATAGCCTAATTCTTGTTCTTCAGTTTTTGAAATCATTTCTACATTTGCAATTGCTGCAATACTTGCTAAGGCTTCTCCTCTAAACCCCATAGATGTTACTGTATCTAAATCATCTGCTGATCTAATTTTGCTTGTTGCATGTCTTTCAAATGCAATTTCTAAATCATCTTTAGCAATTCCCTTTCCGTTATCAGTTACTTTTATAAAAGAGATTCCACCATTTTTTATTTCTACAGTAATATTTGTAGCACCTGCATCTATTGAGTTTTCTACCATTTCTATTATTACTGATGCTGGTCTTTCTATTACTTCACCTGCTGCTATTTTATTAATTGTTAATTCATCTAATAATACTATATTTCCCATTTTTATATTTCTCCTTATATAAAAACTACTTTTTCAACCATATTATATCACTACTTATTTATTTTTGTATAGTTTTTTTAAAAAAATTTTAAAAGGAACTTAGTAATTTTACTAAATTCCTTTTTCTTCATTTTCTTTTTTAGATTTTAATTTTTTTTCAAATTTATTTGTTAGTTTTAAAACCATTAATAAAAATACTATAATTACTAAAGGCATTGTAATCCTTCCTATTGGTATTCTAGCGATTGCAATCACACTTAATAAAACTAATTGAGAAATAACTAAATTAATTATTGTATTTAATAATATTTTTAATGCTCCTATTTTTAAATATCTTATAGCAAAATAAATTAATATTATTATTGTAGCAATACTGAATGGTAATAAATATGGTTTTACTAAATCTCTTCCTCTAGTATTTGGAATTGATACAATTTCTATTTCATCAGCAGATAATTCTGTTCCATATTTTTCATTTACTTTATTTATAATTTCCTGTTTTTGCTCATCTGTAATATCTTTTGCAAGTATTCCAATTGTGTCCTCATATATTTCTATTTTTTCAATTAAAACCGGTGTATTTGGCATTACTTCATTTGTAATATTTTTTATATCAGATATTTCAAAGCTTTTTTCTATATATAGTTCTATTCTTTTAGCATTTTGATATCTTAAATCATAATTTAAACCAATTGTTGCTGTTACAATGATTCCTGCTATAATTATAATTGCAACAACTAATGTAATAATCTTTTGCTTTTTATTTAAATTTTTCATTTATTTTCCCTCCTATTTGTTGTTAGCTTTTATTTTTAATAAATTACTTGTTATAACCAAATTATATACGGCTATTACAACTATTCCCCAGAACACTACCATTCCAAAACTACTTATAGGAGTCCATGTACTAAAACAAAATGTAATAACTGCAATTATAATTGGAATTATTTTTAATCCAAAATCTTTATAAGTTTCTTTTATATTTTTATTAATCTCTTCTTTTTCTGTTTTATTTTTGAATTTAGATAATAAATTATTTGTAAATATATAGTTTAATATCATTATTAATATTATTCCAACAATTCCTTCTAATGATATAATAACATTAGCATATCTTATTAATATTAAAAACATGCAAATTAAACCTATATAAGAAATTGCACCTAAAATTCCATTAAATTTATATCTAAATATTATTATAATTAATGAAACAAGTACTATTCCTGCTATAATCCATTTTACAATTTGTAAATCATCTCTTGTTATATCTGATATTATATATTTATTTCCTTCAACTTCATATTTTACTGGTATATTTCCTGTATCTAGTATAATTGCCATATTTGATGCTTGTTTAATATATCCATTTAATGTATCTCTATTTGTTGTACTATTTCCTACTGATAATTGCATTTTTCCTGTTGTTTCAGGCTTATCAAAACTTGTTGACATTATTGTTTCATCATCAATTTTCATAGTTATTGTTTTTTCAGAATTTTTATTTTCAGTTTCCTCTGTATTTGTTTCTTCTTCTGTTTTTTCTTCATTCTCTTCTGATTCTTTAGAATCTTCTTTTTCTTTTACTTTAACATATTTATTACTTATATCTTCTAATTTTTTTGCTCCATCTTTAGTAAATTCTAAATTTAAATAAACAATTGTACCTGAAGAAGTTGTGCTACTTGAATCTGAACCATACATAACATTTGCTAGTTTTATATCATTATTATCCATTAAAACTTCTTCTGTTTCAGTATCAATTATTTCAAATTTTCCAATTGTTGCTATATTACTTATTATATTATCTGTATTATCATTCTCTGGAATTTCAATTGCTATTTTTCCTGTTTCTTTATCCAATTTTATTGTATAATTTCCAATATTTAATTTATTTAATCTTTTTTCAATTATCTTTTTAGATTTTTTATAATTCTCTTCAGTATTTGTTTCTTCGCTTTTAGAATCTTCGTTTTCAGTTTCTGTATTTTCGCTTTCATCACTTTCTGTTTCTTCGTTTTCTGTTTCTTCATTTTCTGTTTCTTCATTTTCAGTTTCTTCAGAAACTTTTAATATTACTTCCCTTACTCCTTTTAAATCCATAGAGTAATCATATCCTTTAACTTTATTTTCCATTCTATTTTGAATTGGCATATAAATACCAAAAATTGCAATTAATGCAATTAATACACTTACTAATGTTATTGTTAATATTTTCACTTTTTTCATCAATGTTTCCTCCAATATAATAATTTGCTTCATTGATTTTATATTAAAATAAAAAAAATATCAACTATTTTTACAAATTATTTTTATTTTCCAATTTCACTATTCCAAAAATCAATTAAATATTGTTTTTCTGTTTTAGGTATTAAAGACATTCTAAAAGCAGAAATAGGCTTATCAAAATTAAACATTGCAAGTTCACCATCTGATGCAACATTTTGCCAACCATATCCTTTTATCCAAATTTGATATATAATTGAATATTCACTATAATCTTTTAATTTTATTTTTAGACCAGAAATCCCATATAACTGCTTCTCTTCAATTTCTTTTGTTATTTCATCACCATAATTTAAACCTCTATTACCCGTACTATTAACACCATCACCGCCTAATATAAATACTGTTCTATTTTCTAATCTAGCTAAAACTCCTGAATTCATTGTTTCAAATGAGGTTTCGCCAGGATTGTATCCATAATTATATGTATTTTCAAAAGTATATCCTAATCCTTTTTTACCTTCTCCCCAATGTGTATACATAAAATTTTGCACCTGTATAAAATCATTATCTATTTCACCTTCATAATTAAATGCCATTAATTCTGTTTTATAAAGTGTATTATTAATTATAGCCTCCTTTCCAGCTATTTCATTATTTCCATATCCGGAAGAAGAACCTGTCCATTGATTAATTGAACAATACATTAATTTTATATTTGTTGCTTTTGTTATATTTATATCCACATTTGATTTATTTTCAGCATAATCTGTTATTTTAAAGGGATATGTAACATTATTTGCAAATTCTTTAGATAATTCCATACAATTTTCTGATAAATTCCATCCATTAACTCCAATTATTTTCTCATCTGTTTCTAAAATTGCATTTACTTTTCCATTATTCATTTCTTGTTGCTTAAATAATACATAAGGTGGAGTATTGTCTATCTGAATATTAGTATTTATAATTACTTCAGAATTTTTGTTTCCCGATATATCTATAATTGTTCCTTCTTTTATCTTTACTTGAAGTTTTCCCTCTTCTAAAACACCACTAATTTTCAATGAATATAAAATTCTCTCAGTATTTTGACTAAATTTTTCTATTGAAAAATTACCTGTTCTTATTTCATTTCCTTCAACTAAAATCTTAATATTATCAGTATTAAAATTATTATCTCTTATATTTTTTTCAATAACTCTAATTTTAATTATTAAATTATGATTTTTATTAACATATTTTTTTCTTTTTTTATTAGGATTAGTTATTTCTGCTAATTGAATTTGTGGATTTATTGTATCAACCTT
>CAZBMU010000045.1:0-10843 GCA_964493175.1 uncultured Clostridium sp. | reverse complement strand
TATACTATTAAAGTAGATTCCAATCAAATAATATTTTATTATTACATTAGATTTTTAATTTCGATAATTATTTATTGTTATATTTTTTTATATATCTAATTTTATTTTTGTTGTGTTTCTATAAAAATGTCAAAAAATTTGCAATTTTGAATCATTTTTATTTTTCAAAATTGCAAATTGATTACCGCTATTCCCTATTTATAATTACAGTAAAGTTAATTATTATGATAGAGATAAAATCCAGCAACAGAATCAATTACAAATATAAAGCTACACGAAAACCAATACAATAAAAAGAAGTTGAATCATCATTATCCTCACGAACAGTAGCATAGAATTCACGAAAGTCTTTAGCCTGACCATCAATACTATCATAACCTGTGGTGAAATACCCACCGCCTTGTAGGTATGCAACCAGTAATTGTTTTTTCTGTAGTCCATTCTTCAACATTTCCTGCTAAGTCAAATATATTATTTGCTTTCGTTTTATTAAGGGTTCCTGTATTTATTAATCCTGAATCTGACTTCCATATATCAATATTATAATTTCCCCATCCTTCACTGTCTACAACTAATTGATTTATTGTTTTATTTTCTGTTTCATATAACCAACCAATAGTTCTGTCCCATGCTGCTCCTGTTAATAAGGAACTACTTATACTTGTATTAAACGCTTTTGCTTCATTTAATGCTGTAGAATGGTAAACATAATTCCATGCATTCTTGTTTGCTTGAATTACTAAATTATCATTTTCATTCCCAGCTTCATATCTTCCTATATAAAATCCACCGTTTGTTGCTACTTTTGCTGTATAATCTATTGTATCTGATGGCTCATAATACTCTTCTTTAATCCAAGCTCCATTTTTAATTTTATATTCTTCTATTGTTGAAGAACCATTAAAATTAAGAAATTCCTCTATACTTCCAATATTATTGAATTTATTTATAAAATTAGTTATATACACATCTGAACCATAATAATCATTCCATGTATCCATAGCATATAGTGTTTTAACTCTTAACATTGTTGTTTTGGTTTCACTTGCTGTTGTTACTTTCAAATAGTACCCTCCATTTACAGTTGGTGTAATATTTGTATTCTCATATGTTTTACCACTTATAGTTCCAAGTGATATTTCATCTCCAAATGGATCATATAGTTTGATGTCTTCTATATCTTCTTCGCTACTTATTTGTAGTTTTATTTTTTGATTTCTATCTACTGGAACCCATACAAATTCGTTTCCATTTCCATCTTGTATAACATAGCCTGTCTCTTTTGTTCCCTCTGTATGTGTAAATCCTGTTGGTACTGGTATATTTGCTTCTGATACAGGTGTTCCTGCAATTGAAAATTCATTTATTGTTATTGAGCTTGTTTCGCTTGTTACATTTCCATTTTCATCAATTATATACCTATTCCCAGATTCTGTATAAGTGACTGTTAAAGGAAATGATGTTGCTTCATCAGTCGTTACTCTATTAATACTTTTTTTTATATTTGCATTAACATTTCCTACTAGTAATTTTCCATTATTATCATAACTTCCTAAAACCGCAAGTTGTATTTGTTCTTTTTCATTTGCATTTTCTGTATTTGTTTTAGCATTCGTTGCTTTTTGTAAAATACTATTATCTCCACTTAACATCGAGATACTAATTCCGAGCTAATATAAGCAAGACGATTATTGTAATAACTAATGCAATTAATGTTATACCTTTCTTTTGTTTAAAATTTTTTTCCATTTTTGAATATTCCTCCTATTATTCAATAATAAATTTAATATTATAATATCAAATAATTAAAGTATTTTCAATACTTTAAAAATCGCTGTAATATATATATTTATATTACTCTCACAATGTTCTTGAAGATTATTACATTTATATTAATTTTTAGTTACAAAAAATTACAATTTCCGATATAGTAACAATAGCTATTAATATTGAATAAAAAAATTTGATTTGAAATGCTATGTTATTTCGATTCAAAAGTCTGAAATTATTGATATATTAACTCTGTCGGGTGCGAAAACTTTTATTTTGTGCAATGTTACACATTTCTTTTTATACTACTTTTAATCCATACTCCCTCTGATTAGATTTTTAATCTCGTTTTTATTTTAGAATTTTTATTATATATTTTATAAACTTTTAATCTATAATTTTATTTTGTAAGAACTTACCATTTTAGAAATTTTTGTGTTTTTATTAAAATAGTATCTACTATTCCCCTGCTTTCTTTAAAATCAAAATTTTAGTTTTTAAAAATAATTGATTTAAAGAAGAATATTTTTAATTGATATTTATTTAATTCTCTTTAAAATATAACACATTTTCATTAGATTTATCACCAGCGCTATAATAATTACTAGATATTTGATTTTAGTATAGTTAAAACTGGACGTACTCCACCTAAAGTATTATCATCACATCCAATTTTAATTATTTTTTTCTGTTCTCCATTTACACAGTACACACCTTTCCCTGAAACATAGCCCGTCCAATAACTGGTTTCATTTATAAACGACGGACATTCATTAGTTGTAAAATTTTCTAAATTTCCACCTAATGCACTTATCTCTGTAAAACCTATTAATCCACTTTCTTCAATTGTTTTTCCCAATGATGTAATATATCTATCAATATACCTTTTTACATCTGAATGCGAATATATAACTGTATCTTCGGAAAAAGCAACTTTAGAAGCAGTAGCAGATTGTTTATTATAATTTGGAGATGAGCTATTTGTTTCTATATTTTGGGCTGTAATTAATTTTAATAATGTTTCAGAAGCTGGGCTATCCTCAATAACATAAAATTGTTGATCTGATATGGTTACTATATCACCTATATAATAATCTAATTTCTTATTATCAGAAATAATTTTTCCACTGTATATTTCTGATAGCCTTATCTTGTATTCTCCTTTTTTGGTTGTTAATTCATAATTTGATGTTGAGACATCATTCGGAATATCCAATGCTTCCACTTCATTTTCATTAAAATATGTTTTCAAAACAGTTTTTAGTTGTTGAGTTGAAATATTCTCACCTTTATTATCTGCAATTTGTCCTAATATATCAGTTTTTGCAAGTTCTATTATATTTTGTTTTTCAGTATTTGTTTTAGCATCTGTTGCTTTCTGTAATATAGAGTTATCTCCTGATAACATTGATATAGAAATTCCTGCAAGGATTAAAAGCACAATTACAGTTATAACTAATGCTATCAAAGTTATACCTTTCTTTTGTTGAATATATTTTTCCATTTTTTAATATTCCTCCTATTATTTAATAATGAATTTAATATTATAATATCAAATAATTAAAATATTTTCAATACATCTAAAACTACTGTAATGTATATATACTCTCACAATGCTTTTAATGATTTTTACATTTGTATTATATTTTTGTTACATTATTGTAATATTCTATAATCATATTATTCTAAATTCTTTGTTATTTCTGTAAAAAAATCTTCGGACCATAAGTTTAAGGAATCTTTATCTTCTATAAATGTAATTACATCTTCTTTTGCATTTGAATAATTTATTTCTTTAAATTTATTATTCAATAAATCTTTTAACATATTTATATCGAAAGAATCTTCTCTTGTTAAAACATTTGAATCTATTAGTTTTTCTCTAATTAATTCAATATTTACTTTTATATTATTTGACATATAAAAAATGTAATCATATAAGTCTCTACCTTTTGTTCTATAATGCCAATTTCTACATAAAATTGCATGTATTTTACCAGCAAATAAAGATCCTTCATCATATAATCTAACTTGATGTGGAGATGGTAATAATTTATATTTTATGTCGTATCTCGCACCAGCTGGAGGATTTATATCAACTTCAAATTTTATTTTAATATTTTTTAAGGATGTTGTATTTTGTATACTTTCATTAGGAAAGAATAATAATATATGTTCTTTTGTATCACCTTTTAAGAATGCAGATGTTATATTCGAATCTTGAATTTTGCTTTTTTCACTAATCGTTAAATTTAATCCATATGCTTGAACTTCTTTTTCAATAAATCCAAAATATTTACTCAAATCAAAGTTTGAATTTGGTTCTAATAAAGCAAAATCCATATCTTCAGAAAAACGATTTAATCCATAAAATATTCTTAATGCAGTGCCACCATAAAATGCAGCTTCATTGAAAAAACCACCTCTGCTTAATCCTGATAAAACAATTTCCTGAATTATTTCTTTCATTGCATTTATTTCATCAATTGTATTTTTAATTTCATATTTTTTTAACATACTTTGTAATACATTATTCATTTAAATTCCTCCTCATATATCTGTATAATAAATCAACATTTGTACAATGATAATAATTAGATATATTCTCTAAATCAGACACATTAAGCTTAATAAATTCAGCATAGTCTATTCGTAAATCATTAAATAATACATTTTCTAATTCTAATATATTCTTAATTGGGTGCAAGGTATAAAGCTTATCACATAAAGCCTTTTCAGGAGTTGCAATTTGATAATTATATTCTCCTTCTTCTACAATATTTATGCCTAATGGATAGACATCTAATGGAACATCTCTATACATATATGTTCCAAAATGATTGTTGTAAATTTTTTTCTTTTTCTTATTGCATGTTGCACTTGTAAATGCTGTCATTTTTTCTGGTATTAATCCATAATATGATAATGCAAAATCAAAAGACAAATATGAAGGTCCATATATGCATCCAGCTAATAAATAACCATTTACATTAGGATCAGTTTCATATAAACCATTTATTATTTTTATAAATTTTCCATTTTTTACTTCTCTACAAATTTTGGTATTTTTGTTAGAATATTCCTGTAATGTAAGTTTAATCATATCATTAGTCAATATCATATTATCACCTCTTTTTATCATTATATGATATTTTGTGGTGAAAGTCAAGTATTTTTTGTTATATTATTCTATTTTTTTAAAAATTTACAATATTTAACTTTAGCAATTAAAATACAAAAATCAAACGACTTTTAGTAAAAACGCACGGAAACTTTGGTTTTGTGCAATGTTATATATTCCTTTTTATCCATATCCCTCTGCCTCTCCTAATCATTTATTTTTCAAAGTTTTAAGAATTATTTTATAAATAAAAATTACAATTTTAGAAATTATATTAATTTTTTCAAAATTGTAGTTTCCTATATTCTTATTTGTGGAGTAACCTCTATCCTGTCTCTCTTCTTTTTTTATAGAAAATTGTAATAAATCTTAATTATGTATTTTATCATCTAATTAATTATTTTTTCAATACACAATTTTAGTTTTATAAAAAAATGTCTTAAAATCGATTCTAGTGTGTCACTATTTATGGCTTTTTTTACTTAATTAAATAAAACTATATACATTTATATACTTTTTGTATATAATATGTATATAGTTTAGTTCAAATTTTAGTCACATATATTTTGATTTTATATACTTAAATTTGAAACCGTGTCATCATTTTATATAAAGCGCAGGTCTAGTAGTTTGTTGCCTAGTGCGATCGGTTGGACTAGTAAAAGACAAATTATCATCACTGCGGTAAGAAGCAGGAAGATCATATCCGTTTCCACCAACGCACCCTCCACCTCTACAAACACGTGAATTGTTTTTATATGCTTCTTGTGTCCATTCTAAACAATTTCCTGCCAAATCAAAAATATTACACACCTTATAATTGCTATTTGATCCTGTATTAATTATTGTATCATAATTACCTTTGCCTCTGCTATCTGACACAAATGTTCTTATCGTTGAGTCATTATTACTCAGTAACCATAACATTATTGCATCCCATTGGCACCCCCACAACATTCTAGATTCTACTTCATTTGTTGTAAATTTCGTACATGCTTTATATAAATCATACCAATTTTGGTTTACAAGAGGTATTTCATTGCATTGTTCTACTGGATTTGACAATGTTCCAGATAATTCATATCTTCCTACATAAAATCCTTTATATTTTTCTATACTTTTTATCATTTTTTCATAATCAGTTACAAAACTTTGAGCCATATTTGTTAGACTGCTAAAGCCAGCTGTACTATAATTAGAATTATCATATGAAGAGCCACTACCTAATATTAAATCCGACTCTCTGTAGAAAAAAGATATTGTTATTCCAGGGACTGTTCTTTTTTGATTATTTAAAATAACACTTTTACTAGCCATAGATGTTGTTACTCCAGTTTCTCCGCATAAAGTATATGGTGCTCCTTCTGTTGTATACAAATATGTAACATCGTCTACAGGTATCCATATCCATTCATTATCATTATTATCTTTTACAACTAATCCATTTTCTATTGTTTGTTCATCTGTATTATCTGATACTCTAAATCCTGTTGGTATTATAGCTACATCATTATTCGTATCTTTGTACTTTGTATTTTCAACAACAGCAATTGTTGGAGGAGTTGTTACAGTTGGTATAACTTTTGCAGGAGTTACAGTTCCATTATTAACATTATAATTATGCTCTGTATCTGTGAAGTAAACATTTAGTGTAGAATCATCATTTGGAGATACATTAGTTTTTCCATCACCAACAGAGTTATTTAATTCTATTTGCAATTCACCTGCTGTTACATCATCTCCCAATTTATTTACAGCAATTGAAATGTATGCTAACTCTACTTGTTCCTTCTCTCGTCCAATTATACTTTCATCTCTTGCATCTCCAGCTCTTTTTAATATATTATTATCTCCCGATAGCATTGCTATAGAAATTCCGAGCTAAAATGAGTAAAACAATTATAGTAATAACTAAAGCTATTAAAGTTATACCTTTCTTTTGTTTAAAAACCTTTTCCATTTTTTTATATTCCCCCTATTATTTAATAATAAATTTAATAAAATAATATCAAATAATCAGAATATTTTCAATACATCAAAAATCACTTTAATATATATATATATATATATATATACTCTCACAATGTTTTAGAGAATTGTTACATTTATATTAAAATTTTTTTACATTATTGTAATATTTTTATATTATATAGCTTAAAACGTTATTTCCATTTAAAGCCAAAATCAGTTCTTTTAATTTTGCACATTTCTCCTGTATCTCTATAAAAAACAACTCCTTCTATATAATGATTTTCTAGATATTCTTTTAATCCCTCAAAAGTTCTAGGAACATTTTCTAATATCCTTTTTCCATTTCTTGACAAGGAATAGCACTAGGTGGCAATATTCTTCCTTTTTTATAATCATATCTTCTATATAATTGATTATCTTTTATCATACAGCAAGTACCATCTAACTTTTCTGTAGCATATCCTTGACCTTCTAAAACCCATTCGCATCCTTCATTTACTTTATTTAAGCATTTTATTATTTCATGATTTTCAAATTGTCTCTTAAATAATGTAGGCATTTTCTTCATGTATATCACCTCTTGTTTATTTTTTAGCTATTTAGCCATCTAGCAATATCAAGTATTTGAACTCCTTCGTGGCTATACTCTTCATGTTTAGTTCTAGCTATAATCATCTTAGGATAAGCATCTTTTATACTTAATAATGGTGTTATTTCTCTATTAAATGTATTTTCATCTGATATATTGTCAGATACTTGAATATATATTTTTTCGTTTCTTTTTAGAGCTATAAAATCAACTTCTTTATTATATAATATTCCAGTGTATACTTCATATCCTCTTCTTAATAATTCAATTGCAACAATGTTTTCGTACATTCTACCATAATCTAATGTTTTTATTCCTAAACGAGCATATCTAAATGCGTGGTCAGATAAATAATATTTTTCATCACTATTTAAATATTTCTTTCCTTTTATGTCATATCTACTTATTTTATAAAAAGCAAATGCATCACATAAATAACCTATATAATTGCCAACAGTTTTATGATTTGTCTCTAAATTAACTGTATTTAATGAATTAGAAACATTTCTTAAAGAAGTTCGATTAGAAATATTATCCATTAAAAAATCATTTAGAGAACTCATTAGTTTTTCTTCTTTAATATTATTTCGTTCAAATATATCTCTAACAATCAAAGTATTGTATATATCATTTAAGTATTCATATTTTTTATCTATAGAATTATATAAATATGATCCTGACATTCCACCTTCCATTACATATTTATCAAAGCTGTCATCTATATTTTTATATTCGAAATATTTAAGATATTCTTTAAAAGAAAATGGATAAACTTCGATTTCAAAAGTTCTTCCAGTAAATAGTGTAGCTAAATCACTACTTAATAAAAACGCATTTGAACCTGTAATATATATATCATATTTTTCTTCTGCATGTAAACTATTTATTGTTTTTTCAAATCCTTCACACATTTGTACTTCATCAATTAGAACAAAATTCTTCATACCATTTTTATAGTTTTCTTTTATATAATCATTTAATTTATGATATTCTTTTAAATTTTCATAATCTAATGAGTTATAATTAATATCTATGATATTATAATTTTTTTCATTTTTTATAATATATTCTTTAAACATTTCTAATAGTTTTGATTTCCCACTTCTTCTAACACCAGTAATTACTTTTATATCAGGTGTTCCCATAACATCTATTAAAGTATTTAGATATTCTCTTTCTATTATTTTCATACTTTATTCACCTCAATATAATTATAGCACATCATTTCCCAAAAATCAATTATTTTTGATTTTGGGAAATAGGTTTGTTTAAATTATTATATGACGATTTGAATTTATTATTCATTCATTACTTGATAAATCAACATTTTAATTCCTGGAAACTTTGATTTTGTGCAATGTTGTATATTTCTTTTTATATGTACCCAACTTATTTTTCCTATTCTCTCCTGCTATTTTTTTGAAACTTTAGTGTGTTTTTTATGATTTTTTTATTTAAAATTAAACTAAATTTGCAATTTTTAGAAAACTTTTCATAAATCTCCAAAATTGCAAATTTGCCTCTATTCCATATTTTCATATTTTTTAGAATTATATCTATAATGTTATCCCAAGCATATATTTCTTCCTATTGGCTAGACAACATTCCTAGCCAATAAAATTAAATTTGTTTTAATTATTTAAATTTACTTTAAAATTGTTTCCATCTTCAACTACTAAGTCTGAAGGTAAAGTAACTATTGGAAATAACGAATAATCAAGACTAGATGTTGCAGCTATACATTTAGAACTCATCAACAAGATTAAACCCAAGTTCCATCTATCTACATAACGCACTCCAAAGTCGCAATATAAACCACCGCCAATCTGTACAAGAAACATTTCGAGTAGCTATCCAATATCGCCCTGATGGGCTACTTTTTAGCATACTTACATAAGCTCCTCCATATTCTTTAAAATTACTACTTGAATTAAAAGCATCTCTAAAATAATAATATGTCTGATATGGTTGTATACTTGTAGTTGCTTGAAAATATCCATTTGTTGCCGCTACATCTGTTGTCTGGTTTGTAAGTATTGTGTTTTCATTTCTTTTATATAATTTGCTTCCTTCTCTACTAAGTTCTAATCCTTCAGATTTTTCTACCCCATTTATTACACTTTTATTTTCTTCTTCATATATTTTTGGAAAGTAACTATTGCTTTGGACATATGCACTTGACGTTTGATCTTTTTCATTTAAATAGCTTTTAGAATTATGATTCCAACTATCTTTTGCCGTTTGCAATTTTGTCTCATCAAATAATGGTTCTATATCATCCATATCTATACTTCTTGCTGTTATTTCTTTTGATGAATATGAATATAATGTGCTACATGCTGCATTTAATAATTGAACTGCATTGTTATATCCTTGTGCTCCTTGTAGTCTTACAGTTCCTTTTGTTGATGATGGAACTATCTGTATTTTTTCTTCATCTTCATCAATTTTAAATACTTTCCATTTTGTTATTCTATAACTTCCATCAGCTCTGCTATCTAATGTTACATCTGCTGTTCCATCTGTTGCTAAATCTGATGATGCATATTGTGCTTCCCAAAGATATGTACTTCCAATCGGCTCATATGTTACTGTTGATCCTATTGTTAATCCTTGGGCTAATACTACATCCTTTTTTTCTGATACATATCCGTCAGATGATATTTTATATATGTATTTATTATTTATTTTTACTGTTATAGGTAAAGATATCACAGGATTTTCTTCACTTATTATATTTCCACTTTTATCTGTTAAACCTTCTATTTTGTTTAAATTATCAGTTAATAACTCTAAGTCTATCGACCCATTTCTTGAGTAACTTCCAACAATAGCAATGTCTATTTGTTCTTTTCCAGAGGCTTTTTCTGTTTCAGTTTTTGCATCTGTTGTTTTTTGTAAAATAGAGTTATCACCAGATAGCATAGAAATACTAATTCCTGCCAATATCAAAAGGACAATTATTGTAATAACTAATGCTATCAAAGTTATACCTTTCTTTTGTTTAAAAACTTTTTCCATTTTTGAATATTCCTCCTATTATTTAATAATTAATTTATATAAATAATATCAAATAATCTGAAAATTTTCAATACACCAAAAATCACTGCAATATATATATATATATATATATACTCTCACAATAATTTTAAGAATTATTACATTTATATTAAATCTTTGTAACAAGAAAATTACAATTATTAATATAGTGACAATGCTATTAGTATTGAATGAAAAATTTGATTTGAAATGATATATCTATTTCAACTCTAAATCTCTGTAACTATTGATATACCAACACTGTTAGGTGCGGAAACTTTGATTTTGTGCAATGTTGTATTTTTATTTTAATCTATTCTTTATACCTATATTACCTATGCTCTCCAAGCTGT
>CAZBMU010000044.1:0-10844 GCA_964493175.1 uncultured Clostridium sp. | reverse complement strand
CTATTAGTTTCTGAAAAAGACAAAAGAGTATATCTTCCATATTCTAAAGAAGAAGTTTTAGAATATTTAAAACAATATCCAGAGCAATATAATTCTTTTGATGATGTTATAAAAAAAGAATTTATATTTTCTAGTGATTATTATTTAAAACACCCTATTACAGCACGTTTTCGTGAAGCTTATTCCTTAATTCGCGATAGAGAAGCTAAATCTATGTTAGAAGCATTCAAATATTCTATAGATATTATGTTTAATAGCAATTTGAACCCCGTAATTATTGCTGCATGCAAATCTCAATCACAATTAGAAAATTACATAAAATGTCTTTCTGAAAATAATTTGGATGAATTTAAGGATTTTGAAATAAAATTTGATGTAACCCCATTAAAAGTATAATATAGAATCACCTGTAACACTTTCACCTTACATGTATATATTATAATAGGTGATTTTATGGCAATTGTTCAAACAAATATTAATTATACCTATGAAGAAATGACGAAAAATATTTCTGAATTACGTTATATTTATCCATTTCTTCAAGTTGAAATTATTGGTTATAGTGTTCTTGGTAGGTCTATTCCTGTTATTAAATTAGGGAATGGGCCTAATAATGTGTTTTACTCTGGCTCATTTCATGCAAATGAATGGATTACAAGTGTTCTTCTTATGAAATTTATTGAGGATTTTTCTTTTGCTTATTCTAATAATATTACTCTATTTGGTTATTCTGTAAGAAATATATTTGAATATTCTTCTATTTATATTGTTCCAATGGTTAATCCAGATGGCGTCGACTTAGTAACTGGATATTACTCTCCAATTAGTAGTATTTATAATTCTTTTAAAAATATTTCAGGTAATTATCCTGAAATACCTTTTCCAGAAGGATGGAAAGCAAATTTTAATGGTGTAGATTTAAACTTACAATTCCCTTCTAGTTGGGAACAAGCAAGACAAATAAAATTTTCTCAAGGCTATTCATCTCCTGCTCCTCGTGACTTTGTTGGATTTGGTCCTTTGACAGAGCCTGAAAGCTTAGCCATTTATAATTTTACACTTTCTCATAATTTTAGACTGGTTATAGCTTACCACACACAAGGAGAAGAAATATACTGGCAATTTCAAAATTATAATCCACCAGATAGCTATTACATTGGAAATATATTTAGTACAGTAAGTGGATATAAATTAACTGAAGTTCCATATAACTCTAGTTTTGCTGGATATAAAGATTGGTTTATTCAAGATTACAATAGACCTGGATATACAATTGAAGCAGGCTTAGGAGAAAACCCTCTTCCAATCTCTGAATTTGATAAAATTTATAATGATAATATTGGAACTCTAGTTTTAGGAGCAGTTTTATAAAACTGCTTTTTTATTGTCAATTATAAAAAAATATATTATAATATTTAAAAAATAAATTGGAAGGATTTTTTATGAAAATAACAAAAATTGAAACAAATAAAAATAAAAATTTATATTTTAATACAAGTACAATTGAACCTAAAAAATATTCATCAAAAATACAAAATCAAGTAATAAATATATATCCAAATGTAACATATCAAAACTTTATAGGCTTTGGTGGTGCAATTACAGAGGCTTCAGGTTATTGCTATAGTTTGCTCCCAGATAATAAAAAACAAGAATTTTTAAAATCATATTTTACAGATTTAAACTATCATTTATGTAGGTTAACTATTGGAAGTTCAGACTTTTCTTTAAATAGTTATTCTTATGCAAATAAACATGATTTATCTGATTTTAGTATTGAGAAAGATTTAAAATATGTTATTCCTCTAATTAAAGACGCTTTAAAAATTAATCCAAATTTATATTTTCTTGCCTCTCCTTGGAGTCCTCCTAAGTTTATGAAAAATACTAAAATATTATCTTTAGGAGGAAAGTTATTAGATAAATATAAACAAACATACGCAGAATATTTAGTAAAATACATAAATGCATATAAAGAATTAGGAATAAATATAGATTATATAACTGTTCAAAACGAACCAAATGCAATTCAACTTTGGGAATCATGTTTATATTCTGCTGAAGATGAAATTGATTTTATAACTAATTACCTTTACCCTACTTTTAAGAAAAATGAAATTAATACAAAAATTATTATTTATGACCATAATAAAGAAAAACTTTTCACAAGAGCTTTAGAAGAATTTAGCAATCCTTCAATGAAAGATGCCGCTTCTGGTATTGCATTTCATTGGTATTCTGGAAATCATTTTGAAAATATTTCACTTTGCAGAGAAACATTCCCAGACAAGCTTTTATTTCATACAGAAGGTTGTTTTGGCTTTACTCCAGAAAATCATTATGCAAATGAATATGCACATGATATTGTTGAGGACTTAAATTCAGGAATAAATGGATATACAGATTGGAATATTATTTTAGATAATAAAGGTGGACCTAATCACACAAAAAATTTTTGTAATAGTCCTATTATGCTTAATAAGGAAAATAATGATTTTGTTAAAAATTTAAGTTATTATTATATAGGCCATTTTAGTAAATTTATAAAACCTGGTGCAGTTAGACTTGGCTTTAGCAGATATTTAGGTGATATAAAAATGACAGCTTTTAAAAATACAGATAACAGTATAGCAATTGTTATGCTAAATAGAGAACATTATAATATAGATTTTAATCTTTGTATGGAAAATATTACTTTTAAAGATACTTTGGAACAGCAATCTATTATTAGTTACTTAATAGAACAATAAGGAGCATATAAATGCTCCTTATTTTATTTTGTAATCCATTTAATTAAATTTAAATTTGCAGGTTCTAATATCATTTCATGTTTTGGCATTACTCTGAATGTGTATCCATAATTTCCACCTGTACTCAAATTAATTTTTGCTGTAAAATAATATTTTTTATCTTGTTCATCAGAATCTGATAAATTCATTGGAATTATATTAACATTTTCTACTACTCCATTATCAAGTATTTTTCCATAATATACTTCTGCATCTATATTATCTACATTAATATTTGGTAATTCAACTTCACAAGCTACTTCTATGTTATTTCCTGCATCTATTGTTATATTATTTAAGTTATTTACTTGTGTTATTTTTATATCTTTCCAATTTACATATAAATCATTTTTCCAACTATTTAATGAAGCAACATTATCTATATCTTCATAATACTGTTTTGTATTTTTGCAAAGTGGCATATATATTTGATTAGTATAATCAACTAACATTCTTGCAGTACTATATCTTCCTCCTGTTGTCATAATAGAATTTTTCATTAATTCCATCCATTTTTCAGATATACCATCTTTATTTTTTTCATAATATGTTGGAATGATTTTTTCTTCTAATGTTCTATACATGCTTTCACTATCTGCTTGGTCTTGTGCTTCATAAGATTCATATTCTGCATTTGTTCCTATTGTCCAACCATTATTTTGCCTATATCCTTCTGCCCACCATCCATCTAAAATACTAAAATTAATAACGCCATTTACAGAAGCTTTTTGCCCACTTGTACCAGATGCTTCCATTGGCCTTCTTGGATTATTAAGCCATACATCTACACCACTAATTAAATATCTAGACATTCCAATATTGTAGTTTTCCAATAAAAATATTTTTCCTTTAAATTGTGGCATCAATGATAATTGATGAATATATCTAATTAAGTCACAACCTTCATAATCAGCTGGGTGAGCTTTTCCAGCAAATATTATTTGAACAGGTTTTTCTGTATTATTCAATATTTGTGTTATTCTTTCTAAATCTTTAAAAATTAATGCTGCTCTTTTATATGTTGCAAACCTTCTTGCAAAACCTATTGTTAATGCATTTGGATCTAATTTAGATGTTATTTCATTAATTAAATCATAACTATATCCTGCTCTTCTTAATCTTTCAGTTGTATTATCTTTAACTAATTTTATTAATTTTGTTTTTCTTTCAATATGTACTTGCCATAGTTTTTCATTTGGAATATTTTTTATTTTTTCCCAAACATGATCATCATACATATTATCTTGCCAATATGGCATTAGATACTTATTATATAATTCTTTTAGTCTTGGTGATAACCATGAGCATGTATGTATACCATTCGTTACATACTCTATTGGAGATTCATTAGCAGCAATATCTGGCCATATTTCTCCAAATAATTCTCTAGAAACAGCTCCATGAAGTTTACTAACTCCATTCTTCTTTCCTGCAATTTTCAGAGCAAAAATTCCCATATTGAATCCACCCTCTAGGTCTTTACATGGTTTCATTCCAAGTTTTAAAAATTCCTCTCTAGAAATTCCAAGTCTTGGCCAAAAATCTCTAAAATATTTTTCTACTAAATCTATTGGGAATATGTCATTTCCAGCAGGCACTGGAGTATGTGTAGTAAAAACTGTTTTTGAACTTGCTATATCTTTTGCAACTTCAAATGATACTTGTTTTTCTTTTATAATATTTTTTATTATTTCTAAATTTAAGAAAGCAGAATGTCCTTCATTCATATGATATACGGTTGGCTTTAATCCTAATTTTCTAGTCAGAAGATTAACTCCCCCCATACCAAGAACTATCTCTTGTCTTATTCTCATTTCTTGGTCTCCACCATATAGTTTTAAAGTAACATCTCTATCTTCTTCATTATTTTTATCTATATCTGAATCTAGTAAATATAATTTTACTCTACCAACATTTATTTGCCATACTTTTAAATATAATCTTCTTTTAGGAAATTTAACATGTATTATTAAATCTTCACCATTCTCATCTTTAACAGGATTAATTGGCAAATCATATAAATCTATTGTATGATATTCAGTTTCTTGATTTCCATTTCCATCTATTTTTTGATTAAAATAGCCGTTTTTATAAAGTAAACCAACAGCAACTAAAGGAATACCTAAATCACTTGCAGATTTTAAATGATCTCCAGATAAAATTCCAAGCCCACCAGAATAAATTGGTATAGTTTCATCTAGACCATATTCTGCTGAAAAATATGCAATTAAATCGTTTTTCTCTTCTGGGTATTTTTTAGAAAACCATGTATTTTTACTATTCATGTAATTTTCAAAATTTTCTACCACTTTATCATAATCTCTTAAAAATGATATATTTTTTGAAGCTTCTTCAAGTCTTTCTTGTGATACATGTTTTAAAAACTTAGTTGGATTCTTTTTTGATTGTTCCCATAAATCTATATCTATATATTGAAATAATCTTAAAAATTCTGTATTCCAAGACCACCATAAATTATTGCTAATTTCTGATAGTTTCTCTATTCTTTTAGGTAATTGTGGATTTACCGTAATTCTATTAAAAATGTACATTTATAAATTTCCTCCTTTGTGTTTTTACTTTTATATTATCTACTAAATATTTAAATTTGTCAAGGGGCAACCAATGGATGAAGACGGGTTAATTTTGGCAAAATTTCCGTTAGCAAAACCTCTTAAAAAATTCTAGTAATATCATTAAAAGTAACATATATTGACAATGCAATTAATAAAGAAAAACCAATTAGCTGTATATTTATTTCTGTTTTATCATCTAATGGTTTTTTTCTTATAGCTTCTATTATTAGTAATACTATTTTTCCTCCATCTAATGCTGGTATCGGTAAAAGATTAGTAACACCTAATGACATTGATATAGCAGATAACATATAAACAAATTCTTTTATCCCATTAGTTTTAGATATAATTTCTGAAATTCCAACTGGTCCCATCATTTGGTCTACTCCAACTCTTCCGGAAAATAATAATTTTAAACTTTCTATAACAGAGCCTATAAAATCTTTAGTCATTAAAAATGCATTTTTTAATCCTTCACCTATTCCTTGAAATTGACCTGATGTTACAACTAAAATAAAATAAACTATTATAGCAAATATAATATTTACGCTTGCTCCTGCTAAAACTATTGCAATTCTTTTTGGTATGCTTGCTTTAGAAAATGAGCCTTCTTCTTCAGATTTTTTCTCTTCTCCTTCCATATTTACAAAGCCACCTAATGGAATTAACCTTAATGCATATTTTGTTTCTTTTCCTTGTTTTTTCCATATTGTTGGACCAAATCCAATTGCAAATTCATTTACTTTAACTTTGCATAGTTTCGCTACTATAAAATGACCAGATTCATGTATAAATATTAAAAATCCTAATAAAAATATTATTTTTATTGCAGAAATTATGAATGGTATCAAGCTCTAGCCCTCCTTATCTTTCACCATATTCATCAGCTTGTTTTTTTATTTTTTCTTGAATATATTTTATTATATCTTCTGCTTCTTGTTTTTCTTTTTGTGATAAATTAATAATTAATCCTTTTAAATATTCAATATCATCTGTTACACCATTTCTTAAATATTTAATTTTATCTAATCTCCTCAATTCTTCTAATTTTTGTCTACTAGATTTCCCTTTTGGATCTAAAGAAGAATACTCTTCTTTTGGATATAATGGATTATTACTTCTTGTAAATATTTTTATTTCTCTTACTAAGCCTGATTCTTTTTGTTCAAGATATTCTAGCGTTTTTGGTAATCCATCATACATATCTTTATGAATTTGTTTACCTATTAATCTTCCTTCATTTGTTGTTTCTCTTAATTCCCCATTTCTTATTGCTGTACTCATTAAACTTCTTTCTTCTGAAGTTGCCATTACATGTACATATATATCATAATCTTTCCAAGTTTTCATTGTTTCAACTATTCTTGTATTTTTCATTGTTCCCTCAAAAATAAAATTATATCCATTATCTGATGCAAATTTCATTATTTTAGGTGTTATAATATTTGTTGCTGTTGCTGTTATATCTGTATAATGTTCAGGACAATTTTCTAATATTTCTTCTGCATAAGGATAAAATTTTCGATAGCCGTCATCATCTATTACAACAATTCTTCTACCTGTATCTTTAAACTTTCTTTTTGCGTCTGCTACTAATGAGCTTTTACCTGCTCCTGCTTGACCTCCTAAAACTATTGCAACTTTACTTTTATCTTTTTTTATATTAGATTTTCTAAAATCTGGTTCATAAAATGTACTATAAAAACTTTCTAAATACATATTATCAAATTGACTATATTCTTCTTTATTATATTTTTCAAAATTTTCTGGTATTGGTATTGAATATTTTTTTATTGCTTCTTCTTTATTCATTTTTACATCCTCATTTTCTGTTTTAATTTTTCTCTTTGTTCTAATTCTCTATTATCAACTATTCTTTCATTTAATATAGAATTAAGTCTTTCTTCTATTGTGTCTTTCATTTTTTCTTCATCTTTTTTTCTATATTCTACTAAAGTTTCATAAGCTGTTTTATATTCATTATTTTCACCTTTAGAATCATATACTAATTTTGGAGAAACTATATCTTCTCCCCTGGTAAATATTTGTATTCTATCTGGAACTTTTGATTCTTCTATTACTTTTAATGTTTTTGCAACACCTTCATATGAAAAATCATGTGTATCAACATTTGTAAATCTTCCATATCCTACAGTATTTACTTGCGCTTCATTTCTTTCAAATGCTGTAAGTAAACTTTCTTTTGGAGATGTTGCTATAACTCTAACAACTTTATTATAGTTTTTTGGCATATTTTTCATTGTTTCCAAAACTTCAGTATTTTTCATTGTTCCTTCAAATATAAAGTTATATCCTTTATCAATTGTCTCTTTAATAATTTTTTTTGCAATAGGATTTACTTCTTGTGCTGTAATATCGTTATACCAAGTAGGATATTTTTTAACAATTTCTTCTCCTCTTGGATGTAACATTCTATAAGAATCTACATCTATAACTACAGAATCCAAATTTTGCTTTCTAAATTCTTTTTTTGAATATACATCTATTCCACCTTTTCCAGCACCTGTTTGACCTCCAACAATTACTGCAGTTGGATTTTCATATGTTTTAGCATCTTCAAATACTATTTTTTTAACATTTTGATACATTTCTTCAAATTGTTCTTCATTTAATTTATATTCTTTTTTTACCTCTTCAATATCCATATATTTCTCTCCTATCTATATTCTAATACTTTATTAATAATATCCCAGTTACCTAAATATATTTCTTCTCTTTCTTGCAAATATCTATCTGCTAGTTCTTTATTTTTACTTTTTATTGCTTCTGCTATTTTACTTGAAATAACTTCTAATGCTACATCAAATTTAACATTTTCTCTCATTTTAATTCCTCCTTATAATAATGTAAATAATATATACGCGAATGGTGCTAAAAATATAAGACTATCAATTCTGTCAAGTATTCCACCATGTCCTGGTATTAGATTTCCAAAATCTTTTACTTCAACATATCTTTTTATACTAGATGCTGCAAAATCTCCTATTTGACCTATTAAACTTAAAAATATTGATATTGCGGTTATATATAAATAAGAGTAATTTACATTTAAATATATATTTAATATATATGTGTATATTAGTGATAATATAATCGCTCCTAAAACTCCTCCTATGCAACCTTCTATAGATTTTTTGGGACTTACTTTACTAAATTTATGTTTTCCAAAATGTCTCCCTATAAAATATGCAAATATATCTGTTCCCCAAGCTACAATTATTGCATACCAAATTAATATTTTTCCATTTGGTAATCCATAAATAAATCCTAAAAATGATATTAAAAATACAACATAAAATATTCCAAAAAAGGTATATGCAATATCTTTAAAATTGATTTTCATATCTGTTATTATTATATGTAAAAATAATATTGTTAATATTGATGATATCTCTAATGTAAGTACTATATTAAAAATATCTTTTGGTATAAAATGAATTAAACAAATTGATAAACAACTTATATAACCTATCCATTTTACAGGATTAGAGACTTTTGATACAGCATTATAATATTCATATATTGCAATTATTGCTATAAAAGCTAATAAGATATCTATTATTAGTTTATTTGCAAATAATAATGTGACTATAACTACTGGTATTCCTATAATTCCTGACATCACTCTTTTTATATCCATTTTTTACTCCTCTTTTTCTTATTAAAAAAATATATCAACCTAGTTTGCTCCAAATTTTCTTGTTCTTTTTTGATATTCTAATATTGCATTATCTAAATCATCTTCTTCAAAATCAGGCCAATTTTTTTCTACAAATACAAATTCTGAATATACTAATTGCCAAGGAAGAAAATTACTCAAACGTATTTCTCCACTTGTTCTAATTAATAAATCTGGGTCTGGTTGATCTTTTGTATATAAATTATCTGATATTATTTTTTCATCTATATCTTCTACTTTTAATTTTCCTTCTTTTATACTATTACCAATTTTCTTTACTGCATTTATTATTTCATCTCTTCCACCATAGTTTAATGCAATATTAAAAGTAATTCCTGTATTATTTTTAGTTCTTTCCATACATTTTTCAATGCTTTTTTGCATTTTTTTAGGTAAACCTGATATATTACCTATTATTTTAACTTTTATATTTTCTGTATCAGCTCTTTTTGAATAATCATCTAAATAACTTTGAAATAAAAGCATTAAAGCACTTACCTCATCCTCAGCTCTTTTCCAATTTTCTGTAGAAAAAGCATATACTGTTATATGTTTTATTCCTATATTATTTGCATATCTAACTATTTTTTCTAAAGTTTTAGCTCCTTCTTTATGACCAAAACTTGCCGGTTTTCCTTTTGCCTTTGCCCATCTTCTATTTCCATCTAATATAATAGCAATATGTTTTGGCAAATTTTCTTTGTTAAAACTCATTATAATTCTCCTATTTATCACGATTTTGAATATATAAAGCAAGTTCTCTTAAAAACTCTGCCTTTTCTCCATATTTTTCTAATTCATTTATAGCTTCCTTTGTTAATTTTTCTAATATTTTTTTTGACTTTTGAATTCCATATTTAGAAACATAAGTGCATTTTTCTTGTTCTCTATCATTTCCTACAGGCTTACCTAAAATTTCTTCATTTCCTTCTTCAGATAAAATATCATCTTTAATTTGAAAAGCTAAGCCTATTTTTTCTGCATATTTAGTTAAACTATCCACATCTTTTTCATATGCAGTAGAAAGAATAGCTCCCATTCTTACACATAACTTTAAAAGAGCTCCTGTTTTATTTTTATGTATATATTCTAAATAATCTTCACTTATTTTTCTTCCTTCATATTCTGTATCAACATATTCTCCTGCAATCATCCTATCAACTGAATTAGAAAATTCCTTAAATACTATAATTTTCTTTTTTAAATTTTCGTAATCTTTTGATTTTTTTAAATCATCTGCTATTACCATATAAGCATTATTTAATAAACCATCACCTGCCAAAATTGCAGTCGCTTCATTAAACTTTTTATGATTTGTAGGCTTTCCATGTCTAAAATCATCATTATCAATTCCAGGTAAATCATCATGAATTAAAGAAAAATTGTGCACCATCTCTATTGCAACTGCATAAGGCATTACCCTTTCAATATCATCTTTAAAAATTTGATATGTAGATAGAACAAGAATAGGTCTTAAACGTTTACCACCTGCCATTAAACTATATTCCATTGAATTATTTAATATTAATTCTGGACATTCTTGTTTTCTTAAATATTTTTCTAATTCTTTATTTACTATAAGTTGATAATATTTTAATTTCTCTTTGAAATTCATTTTTCATTCCTTTCAAAATTGACATTTTAGTCGGATCTTTTTGGCAAAAATACAATTACTGACACTTTTCTATATTGACATTATTTCTTTTTCTTTTCTATCCAATATAGAATCAATTTCTTCTATATTTTTATCAGTTATTTTTTGAATTTCATTTTCAGCTT